>NZ_JBNPOQ010000001.1:0-254121 GCF_050315235.1 Bariatricus sp. SGI.019
TAATTATTATGAAAATAGGAAGAAACAATCTCTGCCCATGCGGAAGTGGCAAAAAGTACAAGAAATGCTGTTTGAATAAAAGTGAAATCGAGTTTCTTGCTGAAGCTACATTTGACGCTCAAAAGAGCCTAAAAAGAGATGGTCAAATCAAACAATGCTTGCACCCTAATAAAGCTGAATGCACAGATAAAATTGTAAAAGCTCATGCTATTCAAAATAATCGTATTCTCTCAAAAATAGCAGAAAACGGCTGGGTTGAGACTTTAAACGGAACATCAAATTTAATTTTTCAATCATCTCAAGAACAAGGCAGAAAAATTGCAACCACTTTTACTGGATTTTGTTCTTATCATGATAAAAAGGTCTTTGTAAACATACAAATCTCTATACACGAACTCCTTAAAGAAATACTTAAGCAACACATTGGTACAATTTAATTCTGAAATAGTCACCTACTCATCTCCTTCTTTGCAAAAAAAGGACCATGTATCTCTACACGATCCCTGGTCACTAATTTTATGTATTTACATCCAACTTTTTGTTTCTTTACTCCATGTCTGCTCAAAGGAATTATTGTTATGAATTGAATCCACGATGGGCAGCAATAACTCTTTTAGTAGTTGCATAGTTTCTTCAAATTCTACTTTTACCAGTGCTTTTTTCTTTTTGATAAAGGCTCTCCATCTTCTCTGCCTTATCTCATCCTTGGTAAAATCATTATCAAAAGCTGCAATATCATCAAAACCGGTACCTCGATGGGTAAAGGTCTCTACAATCGCATTCTTTAATTCCATACCATTAAGATCATATCTGTCAGCCAAAACATAGATATCATAGAAATCCTTATATCTACCATTTGCAAGGCCCAAAGAAACAAAAGCCTCAAACTTTTCTGCTATGACGGAATAAATCGAATAGGCATATACCTCCGGAACTTCCATATCCAGCAGAACCGGGAACTCCATTTTCATTCTTTCTGGATACACCACATCACCAAAACCAATATCTATTGATACCGGAGCCTTGGTTCTGTCCAGGTATCCATTGTTGCACGAGCATACTCTCCATCAAATAGTGCATACAAAAAAATACCACCCTTTAGTGTAAATCTCTCCACATAATTTGAAACAGATAATCTATATATTGTTCTCTCCAAACCATATGTGACCAACTTATCCTGCATAGTCTTTCCATCTTCTATCGCCAGTTTCTTTAATCTGTCCTTTACGGATACAGCATTTTTCATACCAGCACCTCCAGATACATTTTCATTACCTCTCCACATTTGAGCATCTCTGCATATCTGATTAGCCTATTCAGATTACGGTCACTCCGATGCAGATAAGTTGTAAGAACTTCCTTTGTTTCCTCAATTCCAATTTTTTCCCTGTAGAAAACAATATCAACAACAGTTTTCTCGATATCGTAAATGCGAAATCTGTTATTTCCATCTTCTACGGTCTCGATGCCAATACCAAACCGGTCATCTGTAAAATAGCGTACATTCAGTTCCGGCCAATCCGGTAGTGTTGATACCTTTGCTTTTCTCGGAATTGCTACATCAATGGCATCCGGGCGATAAGTAGACAGTTTATAATACACGGCTGCACTCAGCAGACAAACTACTCCGTCTGGTACAAATGCATAGGCATAGTAGAAATCTGATCCCTCACCATCAAAATTTGCATTTTCATAATACTTTTTATTCAGTTTTATCAGGATCCCCTGGTCAACCATCTGATTGATTTTATAATATGAAAAACCTTTATCTTTCAGCTCTTGAACCGAAAAAATCATTTGGTCATTGGAAATCTGTGCCGTCTTTGTCATCTTTCTCACCTCAATTCCAGTATATCCAAATTCGTGATAATTATTTAAATAATTTTCGGCGCTTTATTACTTTGCCGAATTTAATTAAAATTATAGTAATTATTTCACGCTTTGTCAATGGATTTTCAGTGAGCTACCCCATCTTTCATTTCGCGACTGCACACGCAGCACTCACCCGCCGTTCTATAGAAGATAGGTCTGTAGAGATTTTGATAGCCCCTAATATTTTTCCTTCGCAGCATCATTTATATCTATCCAAGATAGGCTCTTTCCTGAGAAACTTGATTCATCTGTTAGAAATGGTAAAGTCACTGCTCGTAACAGATTACTTTTTCCGCTATTGTTTTCACCTATAAAAACAACAGTCTCTCCCAGACAAATATCTACATCTTTCAGATTTCTATAATTTTTTATGATTAATCGTGAAATTTTCATAGGCTTCTCCTGAATCAACTTAATTCTTCCAGAATAGTATACTATAAAAAATGGCGAAGTGCTTATCGTAACACTTCGCCGAAAGCCTAACCGGTTTGAGCATAAAATGCTTGGTTAGGTCTGCTTTACTATTTTATGCAGTTCTACTGCGTTTATACACTTAGATGTGCTTTCCAATCTGTCGGAAGATTCATCGCTGTAAGACTGATTACACCAATATTATTTTGAATCAGCTTATCAAAGGCATTCACAAATACTGTCCACTCCTCATCGGATGAACGCAGATACTTCATCGCCAGTAAGATTTGATACAAACCGTTATGTGCCGGTGGTGGTGTAACTTTATCTGCATCCAGAATTTCCGGTGTCGTATGTATTGTGCGGTTGTAAATTCTGGAATTATGAGCACACATATTGCGCAATACTGAAACACCCTGTATCCATGAAGCAAACATTTTCTGTGATGGATTTACCAAATTTCCTTTTTTCGATTTATACTGATAATTAGCTGCCAATATAGAATATGAGCTTCCAGTACCTGTTTTCAAATTTTTAATTATCTTCGATAACGTACCAAATGAAAGAACTTCAACAGCTGCCCATACAGGCACCTCTCCATCATGATTATCAAAATTATATTTGATAAACACATCATTAGAACGAGCAATTTCTGACGCTACTGTAGACATATTCTGCCAATACAGTTTTTTCTCTTTAAAAATCGATGAATCCTGCAAAACAAGTGGTTCTCCGTGTATAAGTAACGATTCCACTAATTGTACTCTCAAAGCCACCTCAATCTTAGAAATCATTGAAAAAATCATAGCAGATAATTCCTAATCAAATTGATACAACTTTAAAATATCTTCAAACTTTGTTCCTGGAACATACTTCTTTGTAACATTATCATATAAGTGGAAAGAGTATCCACGCAAACGATAAAACCCAACTGACTTTAATGCCTTTTCTACATCCGCACGAGAAGTAATTACCATTCCTGCATCAATATATGATTGTACCTGCTGTGCTATTGTTAATATTTGTTTTGGATATTGATACATAAAACACCCCATAAATGAAAAAGTCCCACCGGGTTGCGCATGAAAATCAGAGGCGTGGTGGGTTCTGTTACTATCATTATACAACTTTTATTGTGACTGTCAAGATTCCTTTTTCTTGAGTTTCCGCAGTCTTATCTACCTGAAGCCCGCTCTACGGCATTGTCTATCCACAACTTTAAAAAAATGCCCAAAATATAAGGAATCCTGTTCCTTTTTGATGTAAAATTAAATCACCACAAAATAACCGTACTAAACAAAAAGAAGGAGGATTCCCTGTGGTTAATTTTACATCAAATACGTATCAAATGAAACGGGAAATTTTATCTTTTTCCAATAAAATTTCCAGACACCTTGCAAAAGGGACTCCGAAAGCTGCTCTTAAGACTTATCTGACGCTGGTCAGAAAATGGTGTCCCAGCCATCAACGATATCACGTTCTCTGCAATGGAACGTGCAGCTGCTTTATTCGAAAAAGCAACCTTTGTCATGGATCGAGGTTATGATGATAACAAGATGTTCCTGAAGCTGGATTCCATGGGGCAGGATTATATCATTCGTCTGACTGCAAAGCGTAAGTTCCTATATCACAATAAGTGGGTATTTGCTACGGAGCTGCGTAACCGCAGGAAAGGCAAGGTAAAACTTCCTCTGTTTTACAAAGGCAAAATACATGATGCTTATCTTTCCCATGTAAAAGTGCAGATCACTGCTTCCAGGAAAGATATTTATCTCGTCCTTGTCTATGGAATTACGGAACATCAGATACTGTAATGACTTTGGATTGATTCCTGTCTTTGCCATGTTGCTGCAGTAAGTATGGTGGCATACATGAGGTGTCACTTCTGGTATCATCCACATTAGTATTCCCTACTCAAAAGGAAATCCGCAACATGCATACTCTTAATGCCTTCATAATTACCTCCGGCAAATTCGTCAGTTCGAAGAACGTATTTCGGATAGTTATCTTTTATTTCAAGTAGACGATCATACTCTCTTCGCTCGGTTTTCTCAGATCGTATTTCCTGAGTAACCTGCACATACAGTTTTTCACCTTGACGCTGCGCGACAAAATCAACCTCACCATCTGCTGTCTTACCTATATTAACCTCGTATCCTCGCCTGCAAAGTTCTAGATAGACAACATTTTCCAAACTGGAAGCAACGCTGTCCGGATGATACCCCAGAACACTATATCGAAGCGCAGTATCTGCAAGATAAAATTTTTCCTGTGTCTTCAGAATCTCTTTCCCCTGCAGATCATATCTGGAGCAACGATGTAGTAGATATGCCTTTTCCAGTTTTTCCAAATAACTGTATACAGTCTCATTATCTATCTTTCTATGCTCTGATTTCAAATAGTCTGAAATGGATTTTGCAGAAAAAGTATTTCCCACATTAGAAAATGTGTATTTAACCACTCGCTCCAACTGATCAACTTTACGAATCTGGTTTTTCCTTACAATATCAGAAAAGATTGTCGAATTGTAAATATCGCGAACGATAGTATAAACCTCATCCTGTGAATAATCACGCAGATGTGTTGCCGGGAAGCCTCCAAGACGAATATAATCTGCAAGTTCCGCATGAACATCTTTTACTTCTGTATACTCTTTCCGGAAAGTCAGATACTCTTCAAAGGAAAGAGGGAAAATACGAAAAGAAACATATCGTCCCGTAAGATAAGTTGAAATTTCCGAAGACATCATACGAGAGTTGGATCCAGTTACATACAGATCCACATCGTAATCACTGGCCAACGAATTCACAACCTTTTCCCACCCTTCAATTTCCTGTACTTCATCAAGAAAGAGGTAGGTCTTTTTGTTTTCACTAAACTTTGCTTTCACAGCTTCAAACATCTGCTTTGCAGTCATATCCTCATATTCCATGGAATCAAATCGCATGGATACAATTTGGTCTTCCGAGATTCCTCTTTCATTCTGCAGCTTTTCCATAATCATTTTCAATATTGTGGATTTTCCACAACGGCGAACACCAGTGAGTACTTTTACAAATGGCGTGTCTGTGTAAACCATGATTTTCTCTGTATAAAGCGGTCTGTTAATCATATCTACCACCTCCATATCATTATATTACCGCAATTAACCCATATTTTCAATAAGTTTTGCGGTTATAACCAGAAACTATTGCAAAATGAATAATTTAATTCGATTTAAAATATATTATTAGTTTTGTACTCGCAATTTAGTCAACTGTACTTTAGTAAATTATACTTGGCTAAAATCCAAATCATTTCTCTTACTATATTGTAGCCCAAAATAACCATATCTAAAATAATAGAAAAACTCCCACCTACCACAGTAAATGGGAAATTCATCTGCTCAGATGGCTGAAACCATTATAAATACTGGTTCTCTTTCATTCTTCACTCCCATACTGCCGCATCAATCTCTGAATCTCTTCTTTCACTTGCCCGACCACTTTCTCCGGCCCCACGATCTTCGCTCCTTCACCCAGGGACATAACCCAAGAGAGGAATTGTCTGCTGACGGCTACTCGGACGCTTACAACGAAGTGATCTTCATCTTCTTTCCGCATCATGACTTCTTTTCCGAATCGGTCGATCATAACGCCGGCCAGATAGTTTTCGCATTCAATCTGGACAGTCTCTTCTTCACCATCGAACATTCCAAATAATTTTCTTGAATAAGCGCCGATGTCAAATTGTTCGAACCGCTTGCTTCCTTCTCGTTTCTCTTTGGTTAATTCGATGTGGAGCATCTTATCTACTCGGAAATGCTTGATTTTATCTTCCTGACTGTCGAATGCCACAAGATAATAATTATCATCATCCCAGGACAGTGCCCAAGGGCTAACCTGATATAAAGCCCCATCTTTTCGAAGAACCTGCTCCTTATCCACGTTCCAGTTAAAGTATTGAAATGTAATCTGCACATTGGCTGCAATTGCCTGATGAATCTGATCCACGTTATAATAGATTCCTTCATTAATCGTCTTGACCCGTTCTGTTACATAGACCTGGCGATGAAGCTGAGAGGCTTCATATTGACTGGCAAGTCCCTCAATTTTTTTGATCAGTTCATTGGACTTCTTCGCAGTGATAAATTTTGCCGATTGTACAGAATCCACCAGAAGCTTTAATTCTGCCAGCTCGAACTGTCGATTTCCGATATAGTAATAATAGGTCTTATTTTCCTTCTCCCCGATAACATCCACTCCAAAAATCCGCAGATTTTCAAGATCATTGTATAGGCTTTTACGTTCTGCGCTCACATTGTATGCCTTTAATGATTCAATAATTTCCGGCATGGTGATTCTATGGGTCTCATCTGTTTTCTCCATCAATATCTTCAAAAGATATAGAATCTTTAATTTCTGATTATTCCCTTCTGCCATAAAATGCATCCTCCTTTATATTCAAACTGATAACTTCATTCCTGATAAATCTATTGTATCACGAATACAAAGGAATGTGGGTGTAATAAGTCCCATCTTCAGGACTTATTGCAGTTATACCAAACCCCGGAAGTTCTACTTTAATTGCTTCCTTATCTGCCTCGTTATCAGACTCTTTGACCAGATTTACCTTCATCTTCCTCTCAGAATCTCTAATCTTCCATGAATTCTCTGTACTCTTCTTCGCTTGCAAATAACATATATCTTCCTTCTACATATCCCATGTAACCAGCCTGTGTAGCATATCCCTTCATTGATTTCCGACCTCCATTCATATGATAAACTCGTTTGCTTTTCTTCGTTATCATTAGTTTAGCAAATTAAAAGGGTCGAAATCTGGACTTATACGATCCCCCAACTATCAAATATTTATTGTTAAAATTTAAATTTTCTCTTTGACTTATATGAGAAAAATCTGATAAACTGATACAGTTGAAAAAATGATTCAGGAAGAGCTTGCCCACGAACGCAGACAAAGGAAAAAAATTCAAGAAGAATTGAAGAGATAAAAGACGGAGGAAACAATAATTCCTCCGTCTCTTATGATTAATCTCTATTCTCCAATCATCATCTTGATGATCTCTTCGTTCGTCTCTCGCATTCCTTCTTTGCCGAGGCGTCCGATATTACTGATAGTAGCCTCAACACCTTTGGTCACGATACCTTCTCCGGCGTAGAATTGCTGACCGTTAAGGAACATATTGTATCCAAGGATTCCGGCATCAACGGATGCTGCAATCTTGGCCGCGCAGGAAGCCTTTGCTCCATCGCAGACCATACCGGATACGATTGCCAGTGCATTGACAACGGTGTGGATGATCTCCTGATAACCGCCGCCACAGAGATATGCGATTCCTGCGCCTGCTGCCGCACCCGCACTGACAGCTCCACAATACGCAGACAATCTTCCAATTCCGGTCTTCTGATGAATCGCCACCAAATTGGATAATGCCAGTGCACGATAGGTCTTATCTTCGTCTGCCCCTCGGTCTTTGGCATATTCCAGAACAGGAAGTGAACAGGTCATGCCCTGATTCCCGCTTCCGGCATTGATAATAACTGGAAGTTCACATCCATTCATACGTGCATCGGAGCCAGCGGCTGCCATTGCTTTTGCACGGGTTCTCACATCATCTCCGTAAGTCTTTAACAGTACAGTCCCGATATTGGCGCCATAATCACCTCGTAATCCTTCTTCTGCAATTGCCGTATTGTACTCTATCTGCCGTCCGATCACTTCCCGGATGTCTTCTATATCTACGGTGTTAATGAAGTCCCAGATACTTTCCATATCCAGGCAGCTTCTGTCTGTCAGGCCCTCTTCACTTTCGCCTTCTACCGGGACAGACAAAATCTCTTCTCCATTCTTTTCAATAAGCACGATATTCGTATGATAGTTGGCAATTCTGACTTTTGCATAGTTATCGTCTTTGCAGACTGTAACCACAATATCAAAGGTAATTCCATTGTCAATATGTTCTACTTCAATCGATGTTTCCTGCAGAAATGAGATCATCTGCTGAATCTGGTCTTCCGATACTTCTGCAATAACTTCCAACTCTTTCTCCGGTCTTCCGGCGATGATTCCGGCGGTTGCTGCTGCCGGAATTCCTTTCAGATGATTCGTGTTCGGAACGATTACACTCTTCACATTCTTAATGATACTTCCACTTGCACCAATTTTTACTTTATCAGGAATGCATCCCAATACTTCTCTTGCTTTTGCCGCTGCATAGGCAAGTGCAATTGGCTCCGTGCACCCCATTGCCGGAACCAGTTCTTCCTTCAATATCTGAACATATGCCTGATATTTTTCATCTGTTTTCTGCACAATTGTCACTCCTTTATATTTTTGTTATCACGAACTTTAACTCTATTTTTATTATAAGAAAGTTTCAACTTCGTTGCAATAGTTGTGCAATTATGCACTGATGGAATTTCCAGTATACAACTGATAATATCTTCCTTTTTCTTCAATCAGCTGATCATGCGTCCCTCGCTCAATGATTCTTCCCTGTTCCAGTACCATGATACAGTCGGAATTACGTACAGTAGATAATCTGTGAGCAATGACGAAGGTTGTTCTTCCATGCATCAGTTTATCCATACCATCTTGTACGATTCGCTCAGTTCGGGTATCAATGGAACTGGTCGCCTCATCCAGAATTAATACCGGTGGATCTGCAATTGCTGCACGGGCAATTGCCAGAAGCTGTCGCTGTCCCTGACTTAAATTCGCGCCATCCCCCGTCAGCACGGTATCGTATCCTTCCGGCAACCTACGGATAAATCCATCCGCATTGGCTAATCTGGCCGCTGCCACAACCTCTTCATCTGTAGCATCCAGTCTTCCAAAACGGATATTTTCTTTTACCGTCCCGGTAAATAAATGCGTATCCTGCAGAACAATACCGAGAGAATGCCGTAAATCCGCTTTTTTTATCTTATTTATATTAATTCCATCATAACGGATCTTCCCATCCTGAATATCATAAAAACGATTGATCAGATTGGTAATCGTTGTCTTACCAGCTCCGGTAGATCCAACGAATGCAATCTTCTGCCCCGGTTCTGCATACAATTTTACATCATGAAGTACAATCTTATCATCATTGTATCCAAAATCAACTCCATTGAAGACCACATGGCCTTTGACTTCGACATAATCTATACTTCCATCTGCCTGGTGAATATGTTTCCATGCCCATTTTCCGGTTCGCTCCGGGCACTCCACCAATGTCCCATTCTTCTCTTTTACATTGACCAGTGTTACGTAACCATTATCCACTTCCGGTTCCTCATCCATCAGCTTGAAGATTCGTTCTGCTCCCGCCATGGCCATTACGATTGCATTTAACTGCTGGCTTACCTGGTTGATCGGCATACTAAAGCTCTTATTAAAGGTCAGAAAACTTGCCAGACCCCCCAGCGTAAAGCCGCCTACTTTATTGAGTGCAAGTATACCACCCACAATGGCACAGACTACATAACTGACATTTCCAATCTGTGCATTAATCGGACCCAGAATATTGGCAAATGTATTAGCCTTATCAGCGCTATGAAAGAGTCTGTCATTTAATTCTTTAAATTCTTCTTTGCTTTCTTCTTCATGACAGAACACTTTGACTACTTTCTGCCCATTCATCATCTCTTCAATGTGTCCATTCACTGCTCCAAGATTACGCTGCTGCTCCAGGAAGTACTTTCCACTCCTTCCGGCAGCGGCTTTGGAACAGGTAATCATAATTCCGACCATAATCAGTGTTACGATTGTCAACGGAATATTCAAGATCAGCATGCTGACAAATACACTGATAATCGTAAATCCACTGTTGATAACCTGCGGTATACTCTGACTGATCATCTGACGCAAAGTGTCAATATCATTTGTATATACAGACATGATATCACCATGTGAATGCGTATCGAAGTATTTGATCGGCAGCTTCTGCATATGTTCAAAAAGGTCATCCCTCATATCCCGCAATGTACCCTGAGTTACATTGACCATGATCCGATTATACAGATAGGTTGAGATAATGCCGACTGCATAAAAGCATGCAACTCTTCCGATTGCTTTGGCAAGCGGCGCAAAATTTGGCTGATCTGTCAGCAAAAATGGCGTAATATAATCATCGATCAGATTCTTCATGAACATAGTTCCCTGCACATTTGCAATGACACCAAGGAATATGAGTATCAGAACTGCAGCACAATGGTATTTATAATTGCGGAATACATAGCTCATCAACCTTTTGAATAATTTCCCCGGATTTTTTACGTTCGATTTGACACCTCGCGGTGCTCTTCCCATTGGACCTGTCATCTGCTACTCACCTGCCTTTTCATCGAAGTCTCCGCCGCCTTGGGTCTGTGATTCATAGACCTCTCGGTAGATCTCATTATTCGCAACTAATTCTTCATGCGTTCCAAATCCATTGATCTTTCCTTCCTCCATAACAATAATGCGGTCTGCATCCTGCACACTGGAGATCCTCTGCGCAATAATCAGCTTCGTCGTATCCGGAATCTCTTCCCGGAACGCCCTGCGGATCTTGGCATCCGTAGCTGTATCCACCGCGCTGGTACTGTCATCCAAGATCAATATCTTCGGTTTCTTAAGAAGTGCTCTGGCGATACACAGACGCTGCTTCTGCCCACCAGACACATTACTTCCTCCCTGTTCAATATGCGTCTGATATCCATCCGGGAATCTCTGAATAAATTCATCCGCACAGGCAAGCACGCAGGCATTCCGGCACTCTTCTTCCGTTGCTTCTTTATCACCCCATCGCAGGTTATCCAGAATCGAACCAGAGAATAACACATTATTCTGCAGCACTACGGATACCTGATTACGCAATGCTTCCATATCGTAATCTTTAACATTGTGTCCTCCTACCAGGATCTCTCCTTCCGTCACATCATAGAGACGGCTTACCAGATTCACAAGGCTGGTCTTGGCACTTCCGGTTCCTCCGATAATTCCTATTGTCTCACCAGAGCGAATCTTCAGATTAATATCCTTCAGGACAGGTTCCTCACTGTCCTTTTTATAAGAAAAATACACATGTGAAAACTCAATACTTCCATCTTCCACTTCCAACAATGGATTCTCAGGGTTCTTAAGATCACTGGTTTCATTCAGGATTTCTGAGATACGACGAATACTGGCTGTACTCATGGATACCATGACAAATACCATGGACATCATCATCAGACTCATCAATATGTTCATGCAATACGCGAGAAGACTCATAAGTTCTCCCGTTGTCAGAGTAGTCGCCACAATCATCTTTGCACCGATCCAGCTGATCAGAAGGATACAGGAATAGACTGTCAACTGCATTAATGGTGCATTATACACCAGGTTACATTCTGCTTTTACGAAGATCCGATAGATATTCTCACTGGCTTTTTTGAACTTATTCGTCTCTTGTTCTTCTCTGACATACGCCTTAACAACACGGACCGCAGAGACATTTTCCTGTACAGATGCATTCAGTTCATCATATTTTGGAAATGCCTGTTGAAAATAACGTGTAGCATGGCTCATGATCAGCACAAGAATT
The DNA here is from genome assembly GCF_050315235.1 of Bariatricus sp. SGI.019. Classification (NCBI taxonomy): domain Bacteria; kingdom Bacillati; phylum Bacillota; class Clostridia; order Lachnospirales; family Lachnospiraceae; genus Bariatricus; species Bariatricus sp. SGI.019. The sequence goes on from NZ_JBNPOQ010000001.1 coordinate 11,837, forward strand.
GTTCCCAACAAAAGTACCGCAATCAGATAAATATTTGAAAGTCGCGCATTGATGCGAAATGCCATAATCATCGCACAGATCAGGCTGGCCGGAGCTCTGGTAAACATCCTAAGTACCATCTGGTAAGCATTCTGGATATTCGTCACATCCGTTGTCAGACGTGTAACAAGACCAGCAGTACTGTATTTATCAATATTTGAAAATGAAAATGTCTGAATATGGTTAAACATAGCTTCTCTTAGATTTTTCGCAAATCCGGCAGAAGCCTTTGCACCGAATTTTCCGCCTGCCATTCCGGCAAAAAGGCCAACCACTGCTGCCACGATCATAATTCCGCCGACTTTATAAATATGCTGGATATTTCCCGCATTGACACCATCATCAATAATCGAAGCCATTAAAAATGGAATCAGCATCTCCATCAGAACTTCCAAGATCATAAATAACGGGGTGATGATAGATACAAATTTATACTCTTTTACTTCTTTTAATAAAGTCCGTACCATCGGGCTCCTCCTTTCTGCCTGCTTCTTCTGTCTGTTCATCAAGTATATGCTTATTGAGTCTCTTCTTCCTCTCCGTAACGTACTTTTTCCATTGTAAATCCCCGTCCACGTACCTCGTTAATCTGGGTAATCGTAATAAACGCCTTTGGATCAACAGCCTGGACCATCTGATTTACAGAATATAATTTTCGGTTCGGGATAACACACAGCACACCTTTCTGTTGTTTTTCCCCATAACCAGTCTCTATATGAACCATGGTTACTCCGGCATCAATCTCTTTCAACATTCTTTCCTTAACCTCTTCGTATTTCTCAGTGATAACAAAGAGTTGAATCTGAGACTGTCCCATCAGTATGACACGGTTCATAACCAACGTCGTGAGAACAAGTGCAAGAATACCATACAAAATCTGCTCAGAATTTGAAAAGAGCACCTGGAATCCCAAGACGATAAAATCCACCACATACATCATAACTGCAATCGATACGTGGAACCATTTATTCAATACCAACGCAAGGATATCTGTTCCTCCAGTAGATGCTCCCACACGTACTACAAGTCCGATTCCTATTCCCAGCAACGCACCTGCATAGATCGTTGCCAGCATAATATTGTCAGTCAAAGTGTCAATTCCCGGGATTGCCTGCACAATCGACAAGAATACCGGATACACAATGGTACTGATGATGGTCGTAAGCGCGAACTTTTTTCCCAACACAAAAGTACCCAATATAAACAGAACTGCATTAATAATAAATACGATTACTGACAAATTGACAGGTATATAATGAGTAATGGTAAGACCGATACCGGTCGCACCGCCCATGATAATTCCGTGCGGCACAATAAACGCCCCAACTGCCAACGCAAGAATTACATTTCCTATCAGTACTCCTGCCAGAGTGAACAAGCTTTTCTTCCAATTTTTCATGATTTCATCAACCTCTCTTTCGAAAATCTATGAAATACCTTTCATTGTCAGCTGAATCCTCTTCTTCTTCAGATCTACACTCAGCACCTTAACATCTACAATATCTCCCACACTCACTACTTCCAGTGGATGCTTGATATATTTTTTATCCGTGATCTCGGAAATATGCACCAGTCCATCCTGATGGACTCCGATATCCACAAACACACCAAAGTCAATTACATTTCTGACAGTTCCTTTTAACACCATACCTTCCGTCAGATCTTTCATCTCCAGGACATCTGTCCGAAGAATCGGTTTTGGCATCTCATCACGCGGATCTCGCGCTGGTTTTTCCAGTTCCTTTACAATATCCCGCAGAGTAATCTCGCCAACTCCCAATTCCTTTGCAAGTTTCTTGTAGTCTTTGATTGTCAGTGACAAGCCCACAAGCTTTCCACCGCTGATGTCTTCTACTGCAAATCCCTGCTTTTTCAACAGCTTTTCTGCCGCCTCATAAGATTCTGGATGTACACTGGTGCCATCTAACGGGTTGTCCCCTCCCTGGATCCGCATGAAACCGGCACATTGCTCAAAAGCTTTTGGTCCAAGCTTAGCAACCTTCAAAAGCTGCTTCCGGTCAGTGAAACGTCCATTTTCCTCGCGGTAGGTTACGATATTCTTAGCTATGGTTCCTGAGATACCGGAAATATATGCCAAAAGTGGTGCCGACGCTGTATTCAAATCCACGCCGACTCTGTTAACACAATCTTCTACTACACCGGACAACGCTTCACTAAGTTTTTTCTGATTCATGTCATGCTGATACTGTCCTACACCGATGGATTTTGGATCAATCTTCACCAGTTCTGCCAGAGGATCCTGAAGTCGTCTGGCGATGGATGTCGCACTTCTCTGTCCCACATCGAACTTCGGGAATTCCTCCGACGCCAGCTTGCTGGCAGAGTATACGGATGCTCCAGCTTCGTTAACAATTACATATTGAACCTTCTCTGGAATCTCTTTTAATAATTCTACGATGAACATCTCTGATTCCCGGGAAGCCGTACCATTTCCCACTGAGATAAGCGTAATGTTATATTTCTTGATAATCTTCTTTAACAGATCCTTGGATGCCTGTATCTTCTGTGGTGTCGTTGGCGCCGTTGGATAGATGACCGTTGTCCCAATGACCTTACCGGTCGGATCTACCACCGCGAGCTTACAGCCGGTACGAAAAGCCGGGTCCCATCCAAGAACAGTCTGCCCTACGATCGGTGGCTGCATCAGAAGCTGTTCCAGGTTCTTCTTGAACACTTCGATTGCTCCATCTTCTGCCTTTTCCGTAAGATCATTGCGGATCTCCCGTTCAATTGCAGGTGCAATCAGACGTTTGTAACTGTCTTCTATTGCTTCTTTTAAGACCAAAGTTGTATAAGCATTGTCTCCATGAATCGTCTTCTTCTCGAGATATCGAATAATATCTTCCTCGGGAGCTTCAATCTTCACCGTCAGGAACTTCTCCTTCTCTCCACGATTCAATGCCAGCACACGATGACCTGCCAATCGATTCACCGGCTCTTCAAAGTCATAATACATCTCATAGACAGATTCAGCCTTCTCATCCTTCGCTGTTGAGATGAGGCGGCCTTTCTGCATCGTAATCTTACGAATCCAGCTTCGGTAATCCGCTTCATCAGAGATACTCTCTGCAATGATATCTCTTGCTCCCGCAATCGCTTCTGCAACAGTATTGACCTCTTTTTCAGGATTCACATATGCTTTTGCCTCTTCTTCCACCGGTCGGCTCATCTTCTGAAGAGTGATCACCGCCGCCAGAGGTTCCAATCCTTTTTCCTTAGCAATCGTCGCCCTCGTTCTTCTCTTCGGACGATACGGGCGATACAAGTCTTCTACTACGACCAATGTCTCAGCTGCCAGAATCTGCTTCTTCAGCTCTTCTGTTAATTTTCCTTGTTCTTCAATACTGGATAATACCTGTTCTTTTTTCTCTTCCAGATTACGCAGATAATTCAATCTTTCGTATAATTTACGAAGCTGCTCATCATCCAGTGTTCCCGTAGCCTCTTTTCTATATCTGGCAATAAATGGAATGGTATTGCCTTCATCAATCAATTTGACTGCAGCATCTACCTGCCATCTCTTTACATTTAATTCTTCTGTAATCTTCTGATTAATATCCATACTGTAACCCTTTCCGCTGCATTTAAATCTCATATGCGCATTAGTAATTATTATAGCGGAATTCCCTGGAAACCGCAATGGCATACGCAATACCGAGTTCACTCTGTTTTCTTGAAAATTCATATCTCCCATGCTATAATGACAAAAGCAAAATAATTATTTCCAGAGGGAGTATAAACATGCAGCAAGCAACACAAGAACTATCCAAACAACAGTTAAAATCCAAAGAAACCAAGGACAAGATCTTTCGTGCCGCCAAGCATATCCTGCAGAAAAAAGGATACGATCAGTTATCTATCAAAAACATCTGCGAAGAGGCTGGCGTATCAAACGGAAGCTTTTATCACCATTTCAAGACTAAGGATGACCTGTTATCTTATTATATCGAAGAACAACCAAGCATTAATCCAGATCTTCTGGATCTTCCGGAAAATGCCGAAGAAGCAAAACAGACCATTATCTATGTATATTTAAACTACGTTCATTATTGTCAAGAACTTGGTGTAGAATTTATGTCCAATTACTATACCCCCAAGAACCAGTCACTCAATCCTTTGATTCGAACAGAGCGGCCCTATCCAATCATTACGGTATCAAACTATCTGCAAAAAGTAATAGATGCGAATATCATCCATCCTTCTCTGGCGCTGGAAGATATCACCACCGATATCCGTATGATCGTAATCGGCAATGTATTTGAGTGGTGTCTGAAAAGTGGGGATACAGATTTTGAGGGAAATATGAAACGTTCTCTTGAAACTTATCTGAATGGATTATTTTAATATCTTTCATTCTATGCAAAAAAAATCCTTCAAGCAAGCGGACTTAAAGGATTTTCTAGAAGGGAATATGGTAGTGAAACCATTTAACAATAATATCTTGTAACTGTATTATAACGCTACCCTTCAAATAATGCCAATTGCTTATTTTAATATGAGCTTTTTACTTATTGATAATATCTATAGGAGAACCATTATGTATACGTTCATAACCAATCCCAATGCCCGTTCTGGCTTGGGAATTCAGATGTGGAAAAGCATTGAACTCGTCTTAAAAGAAAAGAACATATTATACGAAGTTTTTTTCACCAAATATCAGCACCATGCTACCAAGATTGTCCGCCAGATTACCGCTGATCACGAACCGCATACGATTATTGTACTTGGAGGCGATGGAACGATTAACGAAGTAATCTCTGGAATCGTCGATCTGGCAAAGGTTACTCTTGGCTACATACCAATCGGCTCTAGTAACGACTTTGCCCGCGGTCTGAATCTTCCAACCGATCCTGCCAGGGCTTTAGAAAATATTCTTGCCCCCTCACACTATACACCACTCAACATCGGAGTTCTCGAATACGAAGACAAGAAACGACGCTTTGCAGTAAGCACCGGGATTGGATTTGACGCCGGAGTCTGCCATGAAGTCATGGTGTCCAAATTAAAAATACTATTGAACAAACTCAAACTTGGCAAACTAACCTATGCCGGAGTTGCACTTCACAGAATCCTTACAATATCACCAAAAAAAATGACGATCACACTGGATGACGAACGGAAAATTGAATTTGAGAAGGTATATTTTGCCACAGCCATGAATCTGGCTTACGAGGGCGGCGGTTTTAAATTCTGTCCAAAAGCCCGTCCAAATGATGATCTGCTGGATATTATCGTTGTATCAGACATGCCAAAGTTAAAGATACTCGCTTTACTTCCTACGGCTTTCAAGGGTTGGCATACACATTTCAAAGGTATACATATTGATTCCTGCCGAAAGATTGACATCGTAAGTGAAGTCTCACTTCCTATCCACACGGACGGAGAACCTGTCTTTCAGCGGAAACATATTCAGGCTTATCTGGAACCCGAAAAAATACGGCTGATCAGTGCACCTTAAGTTACGGAGGACTTTATGATGATTGGGCTTATTGTTTTATTATTTGTTGTATTCATACTTCTTTATATCTATGCAATATGTCCCCGCCTTTCACGAAAGAAAGATATGACTCACTATCGACATACGATGTTCGCTCACCGCGGATATCATTGCAAGGAAAAGGGGATTCCGGAGAATTCCATGATGGCATTTCGAGCTGCACTGGCAAATGGATACGGAATCGAGCTTGACCTTCATCTGACCAAAGACGGAGAACTTGTTGTATTCCATGACGATACACTAAAAAGGATGTGCAGCCGTCCGGATACCATTGAAAATCTAACTTCACATGAGCTAAAATCCTGTCACCTTCTGGGAACTTCAGAGACAATCCCTCTCTTCAGAGATGTACTATCTCTTGTAGATGGAAAAGTCCCTTTGCTGATTGAATTGAAGATTCCTACCTCTTCCATGCAGATCTGCGAAGAAACGCTCCGTCAATTACAAGGGTATCACGGAAGATATCTCATTCAATCTTTTAACACTATGGGAATTCGATGGTTCCGACTTCACGCACCACAGGTTTTAAGAGGCCAGCTTTCTTCTAATCTGACCGCTGACAACCAGGAAGAATTCTGGTTCTTCCGTTTTGTGGTAAAGCATCTGCTCGCTAACTTTCTCGGCCGCCCGGACTTCATCTCTTATAAGCTCAGTGATCTTCCGGTCGCCAATGTATGGATACTAAAGAATCTCTTTCATATTCCGATTGCCGTATGGACACTTCGAACACCAAAGATGTTAAGCCGCGGAAAACAGCATTTTGACATTCAGATTTTCGAAAAACCATGTGAAAATTATTAACAAACCGTGAACAAGGTTGTTGATTCAATTTTTTCATGTTATAATCCCTGTTGAACCAGGAATATGATATGTTAAGAGGCTTACAAAGGGGTCATGTTTATGAAAGCCATAGAGAGGATAAAAAAAACAGCCAAGAAATATAGTCATGCATGGGTACTTTTATATGCATTCATCTATATGCCTTGGTTTTTGTATTTGGAAAATAGAACCGGAGTCGATTACTTTTGGATTCATTCACCATTGGATGACTATATTCCTTTTGTAGAATATTTTGTCGTTCCATACCTGTTATGGTTCATGTTTATTATTGCAACTGCCACATACCTGTTTTTTACAGATAAAAAAGGATTCTATCGCTTTGCCGCATTTTTAATTACCGGTATGACGCTTTTCCTGATTATCTGCACAGTATTTCCAAATGGTCAGCACTTGCGTCCGACTACATTTGCAAGAGATAACATCTTTGTTGATCTTGTAAAATATGTCTACTCAAAAGATACTTCAACGAATGTACTGCCAAGCATCCATGTATTCAACTCCATTGGCGCATGTATTGCAATTGCTTATGATGAACGTTTGAAGAAGCATCGTCCGATTCAATGGGCTGCTTATATCCTTGCTGTTCTGATCATTCTGTCAACAGTATTCTTGAAGCAGCATTCTGTAACGGATGTAATCGCTGCCATCGCGATGGCATGCATTATATATCCATTTGTATATGCGACACAGGAAAGGAAAGTACCAAAGCTTTCTCATCAGCCGATCTAAATATATGTATAATAAAATGCCAGCCCTGCATCATGCAGCAGCTGGCATTTTTCATATCTTAGAGCATCTCGATAAATGCTGCAATTCTTGTATTCAGCTGACCAATGTCTGCCTGGGAATAGTCTGTCTCTACATTGATATAAGGAATTCCCTTCTTTTCATTGACAAATCTGCGGATTGCCAGGGTCTCCACATTGTATGTATGACAAGCCTGAAGTGTCATCTCCACAACGCCGTCAGCTTTGTACTCGTCAATCAGTCTTCCGAGAAGATCCAGACGGTTCGGATTTGGAGTCATAACAGAACATCCAATATTCAGATAACGTCTTGCCAATGCATCATATACATCTGGGTTCTCTTCGTCTACCAGTTTATCAATAGATTTTGCACCGCTGCAGTTCTCAAAAGCAACAACGACACCGCCATTATCTTCCACTGCACGGATAACCTTTTCTGTAGCTCCACCGATTGGGCATCCTGTAATGACGATACGTGGTTTTTTCTCCAGCATCTTTCCTTCTGCATACTCTTTTTCAATCTTTTCAACCAAAGCATCTGTCTCTGCCGGAATTGCTTTTCTGTCAAACTTGAATCCACTTCCGTACAATACTTTAAACAGGTCATGTCCCGTGATTGGAGCCGGATCATGTCTCATCACTTCATACAGTCGCTTCAGAGATCTGCGGACTTCGTTATTGACTTTAATGGCCTCTCTTACATCATCCTCCGTAATTGTAACATCGAATTTTTTCTCCAAGTATTCTTTGAAACGAATAATCTCACTCTTCCATAATTTTAATGATTCTTCACTTTGAGTATTCGGCAACTCCATAATAAATATATCCTTGAACTCAGACATATACTCATACATCTTCTTCTTACCGTCACAGGTTGTCTCTCCGACTACAACATCTGAAAAATGGAAGAAAGGACATTTATCCGTCTTGGCAAATCCATAGCTAGACTTGATCAATGGACATAGATTCTTCGGCAGATCCTTCTCTGCATCAGGAATTGTCTCATCTGAAGTGGAGCATAAGCCTACAGTAGCAGCCCCCATAGCCATTGCAATCTCTTGTGGAAAATACGTGCAATAAGCTCCTACTACCGGAACTCCCTGATCTTTTAACTTCTTTACTGCCAGAAAAGAATTCTTTCTCTGTTCCGCAAATTCTTCGAATACCTCTGGTAAATCTTTGATAACTTCCATTACATTTCCTCCTTAATCATCACTCAAAACTACTATTATCATACCACTTCCACAAAACAAGCTAAAATCGAAAATATTGATAACAGCATTTATATATAGTTGTTTTCTATATATCTTTTTTTATGCCCGCATAACGGGTATATGCTTCAAATGCAGATGGAATGGAATATTTCTTCTCTATCTCTTCTGGATGAATAAATAAAAATGCTTTCTCATTGGTTTTCTCTAACTCATCTACAACAATCTCATATCCTGACATATGCCATTCTATATGACTGAAAATATGCTTTGCATCTTCCAGCTTCTTTATCCGAACTGGCATGAGACCAATCTTTTTACTGTAGGCCGTCACTTCCTCCATCGTCAGGTGACCTTCTTGGTTCGGGAATTCATAGAGTCCGGCGAGGAGACCTTTGGAAGGTCTTTTTTGAATGGCAAGCTTTTCTCCGTCCTTGAATATAAGTACTGTCTTGTCTTCCATCTTACGTGCCTTTCCTTTGCTTTTTACCGGAATCTCCGCTATCATCCCCTGTTTTCTTGCCTCACATAGATGTGCGACTGGGCATTCGGTACATTTTGGTTCCCCATTAGGCACACAGACAAGTGCACCCAGTTCAATCAATCCCTGATCAAAATCGCTGGCTGCCCCCTCTGGAATCACATGTTCCAGTTTCTCTTCTATCTTACTTCGTACGCTTTGCTTCATAATATCTTCTCTGCTGCCCATCAGTCGGGAAATGACTCTCAATACATTGCCATCTACTGCGGGTTTTGAAAGTCCAAAGGCAAATGCACTGATAGCACCTGCCGTATAATTTCCAATACCTTTCAGAGAACGAATCTCTTCAAAGGTGTCTGGAAACTGTCCCTGATAGTCTATCATAATCTGCTGTGCAGCCTTCTGCATATTTCTCACACGATTATAGTAGCCCAGTCCTTCCCAGAGTTTTAATAACTGATCTTCTTTTGCTTCAGCCAGATCCTTCACCGTTGGCAGTTCTCTTAAAAAGCGTTCATAATAAGGCTTTACTGCCTCAACCCGCGTCTGCTGAAGCATAATCTCTGATACCCACACGCGGTAAGCATCCGGATGATTTCTCCAGGGAAGATCACGCTTATTCTTCTGAAACCATGTGACAATTGGAGATACCATCTCATATAACGCAGGATCTTCTAATACTACCGGAACTTTATCCGCAATAGCAATTCGGTCACTGGAGACCTCACAGTCATATGCCAACACATGTACTCCTGCCCTGGCGGCATCTCGAAGCGCCTCTCCAAACGCCGGATGTGTGTCCATATTCGGCGTAAAATACCGGACATCCTTCATCTGAATCACGAAGAACACGTAAGCTTCGTATCCTTCTTTGACTGCCGCCTTCAACTCTTCCACATGTTTCACCGCCCGGTCACTCGGCGCATCCGGAAAACGTACAACACCATCTTGCTCCAGCGTCACGCCCTTTACTTCTATAAAAATCCGTTTTCCATCTGCCTCGACATACAAATCGAACCGAGAATTGCCATACGTAAACTCCGGCTGTATTCTGGTAATATTTTCAAACAAATGACCTGCTTCCAGCCATTCTTTTACTACCTTATTCGGAATCTGGGAATCCATATTGACCATCCGGCTGCCTTTCTCTACCGCGATCAGATCCCATTTCGTCTTCCGGCCAGGATTCTCTGATTCCTGTAAATATACTCTTACCCCTGTCTGAAGTAACTCCGCACAGCGTCCGGTATTCTTCACATGGACCGTCTCTTTCCTTCCTTCTATCTCTACATATGCAATAAAACGATTGGGACGTTCTAAGAACGTCCCTGGTACCATACGATCATATATCATCTGTACTCTACTCCTTACTTCCCTCCACAATCTGAAGTATCGCCCAATAGAATCTGTATCCCATGCTTCAGATGTGGCAAGATATATTCCAGGCTCTCTCTGACTGCCTTTTTACTTCCCGGGAGATTCACAATCACCGTCTTATTCCGAATGACGGATGCTCCTCTTCCCAGCATTGCTCTTCCAGTAATCGACAAAGAATACATACGGATTGCATCTGCGATTCCAGGTGCATTTCTAGTCGCCACTGCCATAGTAGCCTCTGGTGTCCTGTCCCTCTCGGAGAAACCTGTCCCTCCGGTGGTCAATATCAGGTTCACCTGTCTTCCATCTGCCAGCCGAATTAATTCCTGCTCAATCTGTTTCTGCTCATCTGGAAGAAGCAGTCGTTCCACCACGCGGTATCCGGCATCTTCTACCATCTCACAGATCAGAGGCCCGCTCGTATCCTCACGCTCTCCCTGCGCACCCTTGTCACTCAACGTAACAACTGCCACTGTGTAACGTGTGTCCGCCCTTTCTATGATCTTCATTTCGTCTCCGACAGAGATGGTACCGCCACGAATTACTTGGGCAAACACTCCCTGCGTCGGCATGATACACTCTCCCATCTTCTGATAGATCTGACAATGCGTATGGCATTCCTTTCCAATCTGGGTCATCTCCAGTATCACATCATTACACTGGAAGGTAGTTCCTACCGGTAATTCTCTAAAATCAAATCCTTCGACCACCAGATTCTCTCCAAACGCACCAGATTCTACATCCGCCCCTCTTTGATTAAATTCATCTATCTTCTCTGCGGAAAGCAGACTTACCTGTCTATGCCAATTGCCCCCATGGGCATCCCCACAGATTCCAAATCCCTCTTCAAACTGTGCAGTTTCCACATTTACTTTTTGAATTCCTCTTCGGTCGCTGATGCAGACCGCTCTTACGATTCCCATGCCTCTCCTCCTAATCTCAGACATTCCTCTGCTTTATTATAAGATATGGATGTCACCACTCTTGCCTCCTGTCTTCTTACACAGATGAATGTCCCCGATTTCCATACGTTTATCAATCGCTTTGCACATATCATAGATTGTCAGAAGCGCCACACTGACTCCTGTCAATGCCTCCATCTCAACCCCTGTCTTTCCTGATACTCTTACCGTACAGACAGCCTCCACCTCATAGCTGTCTCTGAGCATATGAAAGTCAATCTCGGACTTTGTAATCGGGAGCACATGGCATAACGGAATCAGATTCGATGTCTGCTTTGTTGCCATGATTCCTGCAACTCTGGCAACTCCTAATACATCTCCTTTTTTGGCAGTTCCATTGACAATCTCTGCATATACTTCCGGACTTACCTTGATTCTTCCACTTGCGACCGCCTCTCGATCCGTCACATTCTTCTCCGTTACATCTACCATAATGGCATTTCCTTTTTTATCAAAATGTGTCAGTTCCATCTTATTCCCCCATATCTATCATCTTTTCTAAGATCAGATCAATCTCTTCGAATCCTGCCGTTGGTTCTGCATATTCCTCCGGCCCCCAATCTGTTACGATCAGAAAGCGCCCTGCTGGATTCGATACCGGATCATGGGATATCTCTTTTCGAATAACTTCCATCTTAGGATAGCTGCTGTTTTTTAAACCTTCCATCAAGATTACTTCGGCTTCTGGGAATTGACGGATCAATTCTTGTTCCTGTTCCCCACAGCCTTCCTTATGTACGGATATCCGATAATCAGAAAACACAGCAGTTCCATAGGCACCGGCCTGATGAAAACGGTAGCTGTCTGTTCCCGGAACATCACTTATGAAATCATGCCCGTCATGCTTTATAACGGCGGTCTTGATCTTCCGTCTTGTCAGCTCTTCCACCAACTTCACAATTAGTGTAGTCTTTCCAGAATTCTTCACTCCGCACACTGCAACAATCATCGGTCCCTTTTCTATAACATCACGACCCATACTCGATCTCCTTTATTCAATCGCTCGGTTCCTGCCGGAATCTCAATCATACAATTACATCCACACATGGAACTTAAGATTCCAGAGGCATTCGATCCGTCCGCAATCCTTACATATCCATTATTATAATGCGCACGTACATATCTTGTCACGCTACTTTTCTTTGGAAATTCATTTTCAGCAACTGCATGTACTCGTTTCAGCTGCAGATCAGTCCTTCCAGACATCTTTGCCAGTACCGGACGGACCAGAAGTTCGAGATTCGCTGCTGCACCATACGGATTTCCAGACAGGCATATCAATAATTTACCATGATACTGCGCACATAATGTCGGCATTCCCGGCTTGATGGCAATTCTCCAGAATAGCTTCTCACAAGACAGTATTTCCAATACTTCATGCATAATATCCTTTTTCCCGACAGATACTCCACCTGTTGTGATGATAATATCCGCTCTCTCTGCTGCCTGTTCTATCTTCTTTGCCGCAAGTCTGGGGGCATCTCCTACACGCTCCCTGTAGGTGACATCCATTCCCCAGGACAACAATCGGGTTCCCAAAGTATAGAGATTGGAATCATAGATTTTCCCAGGAGATAATTCTTCACCCGGGAGCAGGATCTCATCCCCAGTCGTAAGCAATGCAACTTTTACTTTTCTGTAAACGGGTATCTGCTCCATGCCAAGGCTTGCCAGAACTCCTGCTTCTACCGCGCCAAGCATTGTCCCTTCTGACAAAAGTTTCTGCCCTGCTTTATAGTCTTCTCCTTCCATGCAATAATTTTCATAAGGACGGATTTCCTGATAAACTGCGACCACATCTTCACCATAATCGGTATCTTCCTGTCCTACAATACAATCTGCTCCCTCTGGAATCAAAGCCCCTGTCATAATCCGAACAGCCGTGTTCTCTGACACATACTCTCTTGCCACATGCCCTGCAGTCACTTCTTCCAACACTTTAAGATATACCGGATGCTCTCTGGTCGCTTCCTTTAGATCTTCACTTCGGACTGCATAGCCATCCAAAGGAGAACGTGGAAACGGCGGCTGATTCCTCGTCGCTGTGATATCTTCCGCCAGAACTCTTCCAGTGACATCCCACAAGACGATCTTTTCAGTCTCCTTAATCTGCTCCACTCTCTCAAGCAGAAGTTCCTGTGCCTGCTGCAAACTTAATCTATTCATACTCTTCTCCTCTTGTCAACATTCGATATTCCGCAAGTGTATTAATATTCAGAAGCATCTTTCTTATATCCGGGTATTGTGATACTTCTACAAAATAGACGGGCATACGTTTTACCGCATCTTTTACACGATAATTCCCAATCTGAATCTGTTGTTCCAGTATCTTTGCCGCCTCTTTCCGATAAAGAGCTGCTAATGGATGCATCTTTCCTTCTGTTAACGGAACAACGCCAAAGCTTTGAGGCTTCAGAAACTGTTCCAGAAAATAATATAGTTTCATCTCAATCAATGGCATATCACAAGGCGCCGTCATTATAATCTTATTTCTGCTGTTTTGAAGTCCTGCATGAAGACCCCCTATCGAACCACACCCCATATACTTGTCTAGCACAATCTTACAGCCTTTATATTCTTTATGGACTTGATTCCCATAAGAAATCCAGATATTCCGGGCCTCTTTCTTAAATTCATTAACCAGACGATCTACAAAGGACTCTTGCCGATACATGAGATTTCCTTTATGAATTCCATTCATTCTGCTGCTCTTTCCGCCTGCAAGAATCAACCCATCAGCCTGCATCTTTATCACCTCCATCTCTGTAAATAATAAGGAGTTCCGCTTACGGAACTCCTGGGGCCTTTATTCTATTGTCAGAGCTTTTGCACAGCATACCCTGACGCAAGCCGGCTCTCTTCCCTGCCGAAGCCGCTCGATACAGCCGTCGCATTTCTCCATCTTGCCATGTGCATTGTATCGTATCGCCTGATTCGGGCAGACAGATTCACAAGTCCTGCAGCCAATACATTTCTCCTGATCGACAAGTACAATATCATATTCTTCCTCTCGATAAATTGCACCAGAAGGACAGGCTATCATACACGCTCCACACTGAATACATCCCACGCAGACTTTCTTCTGCAATCCATCTTTTACACTCGTCTTAATTGTTCTATAACTATAAGCGTCCTCTGCCTCCGGCGGATTATGTTCTGCAATACATGCCACATAACAAGCATAGCAGCCAATACATTTTTCCTGATTCAATCTCATCTTCATGACTCTTCTTCCACTCTCTCAATCCTGCAAAAATAACTTCTGTATCCCGGGAAGCCTGATATTGGATCGAGATAATCTTTCCCAATCAATTCATTGGCATCTCCCTTTGGATTGCCATGATAGATATTGACCACTCCCGGCTTTCCTGCAATCGTATAGGCAGCAATTCCAACCATCTCTCCAGATGGCGATACTACTTTTACAGTTGCTCCGTCCTTAATATGATATTTTTCCCCATCCTCAGGATGGATCTCCACCAGTGTTGCTTTCTCTATATTCGAAAGCCATGCCATTCGATATACTCTTGCATGAAAAAACTGTGGTTTGCGGTTACCCGTACTTAGAATCAATGGATATTGATTCCTGTCTATCTTCGTTTCCGTCCGATAATCATGGTATACTGGAAGCCCTTCATAGCCATGACTTCCCCGGTATCTCTCCAGCACCAGCGACTTCAGCTCCACTTTCCCGGACGGGGTATGAAGAGGTGCTGATTCATATGTCTTCACCGCTGGAGAGAACAGATTCTTTCCCTGCATTCCCTGCGGATGATTCTTTAATTCTTCCAGCGTAAGGCCGGATGGTTCAAGAATATACTGCATATATACGTCATATCCATTCTCCAGGGCTTCATCTTTTAATCCCATTTTCTTCAACAGATCTATAATGATCTCAATGTCATTTTTCGCTTCGCCAACTGGTTCAATAGCCCGATTCGAGAGATAGAATCTTCCTCCTTTTCCAACGTGCACCTCTTCTCTCTCGTAAGAAGTACATGCCGGAAGTACAAGGTCCGCGGCATTAGAAGACTCCGACATAAATAATTCCACATTCACATAGAAGTCCAGTTTCTCAAGCGCCCGCTGAAGATGTTCCGGCTGCGGCCACATCCGATGGTTCAGTCCCATCGCAAATACCGCTTTGATTGGATACGGTTTCTCTTCCAATATGTAATCCGCAAGTTTCGTACACTGCGCTTCATCACAGGACAGGTCGAACCACACCGGGAACTCCTTCTTCCCGATCGCTTCGATTCCATCGAAACGTCTGACCCTGCCAAATTCATTTGCCGGAGAAAAGAGTCCCGGCTGTGTCCGGTTTCCGCCTTCCACGTCATAATTACCGGTAATCGCAATCAGCGAAAATACCGCACGGTAATTCTGCACTCCATTAATATGATGTACAATCGGTGAAGCAGAGAACATCACACTTGCCGGATTATTTCCGGCATAGGTTCTTGCCGCCAGACGAATCTGAGCTGCCGGAACTCCGGTAATCTTCTCAGCCTCTTCTGGAACAAAGTTCTGTACATACTCCCTATATTCTTCAAACCCATAGACATAATTCTCTACGAATTCCTTATCATATAATCCCTCTTCTATGATGACTTGTGCCATGGAAAGAGCCAGCGCTCCATCCGTTACCGGAATAAGCTGCAGGTGAATATCCGCATCATGTGCCGTCACAGAATGTCTGGGATCCACTACAATAATCTTAACGCCCCTTTTCTTCAGTCCCTGATAAGTTCCACTCATAGGCGTATTAGAATGGTATAGAT
Source organism: Bariatricus sp. SGI.019 (assembly GCF_050315235.1). Classification (NCBI taxonomy): domain Bacteria; kingdom Bacillati; phylum Bacillota; class Clostridia; order Lachnospirales; family Lachnospiraceae; genus Bariatricus; species Bariatricus sp. SGI.019. Next base: position 27,792 of record NZ_JBNPOQ010000001.1, read on the forward strand.
TCGAGCTCCAGACTAGAAGTGTCTTCGCATTTTTCATATCCGGTCCACAGATTCCGTTCCCGTACAGTGAACGCCATGCGAGGGCTGCTGCCTGGAAGCAGGTACTGGATTCCGTGCAATAATTAGGAGAGCCAAATGCATTTGCCAGACGCAATAACGCTGGCCGGTACCATTTCGGATATCCTGCATAGAATACAACCGATTCTGGTCCGGATTCCTTACGGATCCGCAGGAGATTCTCGGCAATCATTTCATACGCTTCCTCCCAGGATATACGTTCGAACTTTCCCTCTCCTTTTTTCCCTACACGCTTCATCGGGTATAAGATGCGGTCTTTGTTATATACATATTGCTTAGCTGCAGCCCCTTTGGCGCACATGCCGCCAGACTGCATGGGAGTATTACGTGCACCTTCTACGGATACCAATTTTCCATCTTCAACATAGGTATCCACTTCACAACAGCTACCGCAGGTAGAACAACTTGTTTTTACAACTTTCATCTCGGACATATCTCGCCTGCTTTCCTACTTTTTACTCGTATATTTTGCAATCTCACGGTTTATCCGGTTACGCAAGGTAATCAGATACATATCTGATTTCGGATATTTCTTAAAAGTCAACGGCTCTGCCAATTCCCCTTCTATCACTTCCATGACGTGTTCCTTACTGGTCAGAGATTCCAGCAATTCTAACGCCCTTAAGTCTGTAAGAGCCTCATAATGAACCATCATACGGATGGATTCTTCTGGGAAACCATCTGCGCCAGGATATACCAGAAATGGATCTCCTGCCGGAAATGCATTATCTGCATCTGTCACTTCATATGGATTGATATGTTCAATCGAGAACTGACTATTGTAGAAGTTATAACCCCAGTGCAGGATTCCGATAATATCATACTTATAAAGCTGCAGGCCATAGATCCGGTTCCTTGCAGACGGCATGGACATAAACCGGTTGCTGACTTCATAGAACTGTCCGGTGCAATAATAGATCCACATATCTGTAAGTCCATGCTCCAGGAATTCTTCAATCTCGTTATTTCCGGGAATTGGCTTATCAATCAATCCATGTCGGTAGAATTCATAACTGGACAGTGCATCAAATGTATGGAATCCATCCAGCATATTTCCAAGAGATTCCTTTGCTGCCTTATAGCTTTCCAGATCTTCTTCTCGAGGTTCATCTGAGATATGGAAATACGTCACATCTGCAATCTCCCATTCCCGAAGCTTTGCGATCAGTTGTGGCAGAAAACTCTCCAGGAATCGGGTATATTCCCCCACTGCCGGTGTATGCCAGCCGAAGATCTTCTCTTCCCTGCCATCTACCATAGCAACAACTTTCGGTGCATACTTTGCTCCCCACTGGGAGAATAAATGTGACATCTCAAAATACTCGATTCCACACTTCTTGCACAGATCAATCCAACGCTTCATCTTATCAAAGCCGAAATAATATTCTCCATCTTTTACTTCTACCTCGATCAACTGAGTCGTTGTACGCTCAAGTCCGATCGCAGTATCCAGAGGAGAGGTAAAAAGGGGCGTCAGCATCATGTTACAGCCACGTTTTACATACTCATGAAAATAATTCTCCAAAATCTGCCAATGCTCTTCCGAGAACACTTCTACTTGATAATAATCCGCCAGGCAGTCGGCATGCATCCATTCTGTATGCATAATGGTCTGCTTTGGCAGAGTGACAGCATATACCGTCAGTTTTTGCACAACGGAGCATACTACTTTTCCTTCTTTTACAAGCTGAACTTCTATCTCATATTCTCCGGCTTCTATCTCTTCTGTCACCTCGACATCTACCCAGAGGCTTCTCCATTGATTGGAACATACGATTGCTTTACCATCTTTCAGGTCTCTTAGAAGATCCGGATACAAGCCAGAGGTTGTCTTCAGATAATTATCATCTACAATTCCATTGGTCGCACGTCCGACCGGAACCTGTTCTACGGTTCTCACACGCACATGCTCTGCAATTGGTGACACAACTTGAACTGCCAAGCGCTCTCTCATAAAGAAGTCTCCTGTGTAAGCCACCTGGAAAGACACCGTCTCACCCCAGAGTGCACTTAACACCTGGCATTCTGGACGATATACCGGAGTCTCGTCCTGAAAGACCTTCACTAAAGAACTAAGTAATTTCATTTCATATTTGATTTCTGTTTGTCTGTGCATCTCTTTTCCCCTCGTTTCATTTACTATCCTTTCATACCACTTAAAGTGATACCTTCTTTGAACTTACTCTGCATAAACAGATAGAATATAAATGGTGGCAGAAAGTTCACAACTGCACATGCCATCGTAAGACCTACGTCTGTATTAAACTGAGTCTTCATCATACTTAATGCCAACGGCAAAGTCTTCATCTCCTGCTTTGTAGATGCAACCAATGGCCACAGGAAATTGTTCCATGCTCCCACAAACGTAAAAATCGCCAGCGCAAGAACTGAAGACTTTACTAACGGCAGGACCACTTTAAAGAATATTTTCAGATTGCCACACCCGTCAATCTTTGCAGCATCAATCAAATCAGCCGGGACATCCAGAATTGCCTGACGCATGATAAATACACCAAATGCCGTAGGAAGCGGCAAGATTAATGCCCTATATGTATTCAACCATCCCAGGCCCTTTGTAATCAAAAACAAGGGGACAATGATAACTTCTGACGGAACAACTAATGTCAAAACCAAAAACAGGAATATCTTATCATTCCCCTTAAAATTCATTTTTGCAAATGCATATCCTGCCAATGAGCATACTGTAACGGTCAGAATCACTCCGGCAACCGCTACAAACACACTGTTAAAAATATACCTTTCAAAGTTATTCATTGCGAATATCTTCTGGTACTGTATTAATGATAACTTATCCAGCGAAAAATCAAAATCATAGGCATTGATCGTAGATTTAAAAGACATCATGAACATATATACAAACGGAAATATGCTTACAATAATAATTACGATCAAAAGTGCGTCTGATATTATATTTTTTAATCCTTTTTTTACTAATTCCATATTTCCCTCGCTATATCTCTGAAGCTTCTCTCTTTATCATACCACGCTGTAGTAATGCCACAATCAAAATTACAATAAACAAAACATTCGATATCGCCATCGCATATCCTGCCGAACCCGAACTAAAGCATTTCGAGTACGCATATACAACCAGCGTTGTCGATGCATTGTTTGGTCCTCCTCCAGTTAATGTAAAGATCAAGTCAAAGCACTGCAGGGAACTGGTTATGGATAAAAATACACCCATGATGATGGTCGGCTTCAGCATAGGGAGCGTAATCATGAAAAAGCTCTTCGTTTTGCTTGCACCATCTACTTTTGCTGCCTCATAAAAGCTGTCGGATATTCCTAATAATCCGGAAGAATATATAACAACATAATATCCTAACGTCTTCCACACCGCCACCATTGCAACGACTGTCAATGCCGTCTTGGCATCTCCCAGCAACATCGAAGGTTTTATTCCGAATAATCCAAAAAACTTCTCTATGATTGGAAGTTTTCCATTCAACAATTCTCTCCATACTACACCAACAACAGCGTTAGAACAAAGCACCGGAATAAATATAATACTATTAGCAAGCTTTCCAAGAAACTTTTTTCGATTCGCCACCAGAAATGTTGCCACCACAATACTCAATATCGTCTGTAACGGTACAATCATAACCATTAACTTAATTGTATTCTTCAATGCTTTTATGAATTTGCTGTCCGACATTAATTTCGCATAATTTTCGAATCCACGAAATACCGGTTCACTCATAATGTTGTATTTGGTAAATCCAAGTACAATGGATACTATTACCGAACCAATTACGAATGTGATCAAAATTAATGCAATCGGCAAGATATAACAATATGGTTCTATCTTTTTTATACTTCTTTTCTTTTTCTCCATAGTTCCCTTTCAAAAGAAATGCCCGCATTCAAGCGGGCATTTCTGTCAATTATTCTTTATCTGCCCAATATTCATCCAGCAGACCATTCGCATATTCTTCTGCTTCACTTAGTCCGTCTTCTACTGTTAATTCACCAGACATAATTCCCTGGAAATCAGCAGATAACTGTGTCAGGATATCAACACCACATGGACCAACCTGAAGTCCGTGCCACTTATCTTTATCTTCATTGTAGATCTTAGCCATCTTTTCATCACCAACATATGGCTCACTCTCTGTAAGTGCAGCACCCGGGCATTTTGCATGATACTGTTCCATAAAATCAGAACCAGTTACATACTTGATGAAATCCATTGCAAGGTCCTTGTCATCAGCAGCAGACATCAATGTCAGACAATCTGTAGCACCAAAGGTACCAAAATCGACATTTTTAAGGGAGGTTACAAAATCCCAATTCAGTTCCGGATAAGTCTCTGCAAATGTTGTTCCATCTGTCTGAGAAGAACGATAGATACCAAAAGCAGATTTTCCTTCTCCAAAGATTGTGCTGAATGCATCTGCCCAAGAATAAGACATGAAGTCTGGATTCATATACTGAGTCATATCTTTCAGCCAAGTCATAGCCTCTACACCTGCATCGTCTGCAAATGAAACAGATTTCAGATCATCATTGTAAATCTGTCCGCCATTCTGCCACAATGCCCAGTAATAATATGCATTTAGGATTTGCATTGCGCCGACATCGCTGGTATTCATACCGCAAGCCAGTCCAAACTGATCAATCTCTCCATCTCCATCTGTATCCTGTGTTGCCTTCTCACAGATACGTGCAAAATCTTCCCATGTCTCCGGAGCGCTTTCGCCCAATTCTGCAAGAATATCTTCATTATAGTATAACACAAACGGAACACCTGTAACTAATGGCCATCCATATTGTCCGTCCATCATATATCCATTACTCAGATACTTATACTCTTCTTTATCTTCATCTGTTACATAATCAGACATATCTTCTACAGCACCTGCATCAATATATGTAGGGAACATCTCGTTATACATATAACCAACATCCGGTCCTTCTCCGGCATTCAGAGCAGTTGTATAAGTCTCTTCATATTTTTCCCATGGAACAACTGTGATGTTGACTTTGCAGTCATTCTCTTCTTCCCAGTCTCCCATCAGACCGCCCCAATTATTCTCAGTATCATCATCAAGTGGCGGAACCCATACTTCCAAAGTCTTTTCGGCAGAATCTGACTCACTTGAATCTCCGCCGTTATTTCCACAGCCTGCACATAATGTCGCAATCATGGAAACAACCAACAATGCGCTTATTAGTTTTTTCTTCATTTACATATCCTCCCTTGTATAGTTAGTACAATATAATCCTAGCATTTTGGGTAGACATACGCAAATTCATTATCTCAATGAATGGGTTTATTTATTCAAAAAATCTATATATGATTTCTTGCCGCTTCCATAAAATAATCCACCTGTTCCGGCGCCGTAGTCTCCGGGATATCACATCCTGTTGCCAGATGAAATCCTTTCTTCGCAAGCTTTCCAATATTCACACAATGCTCTACTGCCTGGAATATCTCTTTTTTGCTTCCGTTCATCACAATCTCCACCGGGTCAACATTTCCTGCAATTGGGATATATTCTCCCAACTCTTCTACAGCCCTCTCCAGATCAATAATATTATCCAGACTCAATTCATTTAACTCATATTGCCGCAGGTATTTCCAGATACTGTATGTCGTGCCACACATATGAAGTGACACTTTTCTTCCAGTCTTTTTCAACGCATAATCCGTTAATTCTTTCGTATACGGATAGATGAATTTCTCATACATTCTCGGTCCGATCAACGCCGGATTTGCCACCGGGTCAGCCATTGCAATTCCCACCCCATATTCAGCCGCCACATCTATACAGCTTTTCTGACTATCGGTAATAATTCTCATTAATCGGTCAATCTGTTCTGGGCATTTACGGCAGTCACGTAGAAGCAGTTCCACCCCCCGCAGATTCGATGCAATCGTAAATGGTCCGCCTATGCTGGATTCGATCGGCACAATATCTGCTGCCTCTTTCTGCAGAATATCTGCTTCCTTCGCAAATGTCTGGATTCTCGGATTCTTCTTTGCATCTATGGGATCTATATCATCCAATTGATCATATGACTTCAAAAAAGGCTCATCTGCATAAGGAAGTCCCTTTTCCGGATATACAAATCTCCCTCCCAACGCTTCCGTGATTCCCCTGGTATTTGGTCCGATCGTAATCCGGTCATACCCATATCTGTTAAACGCAATAACCTCGGCATCTGCCATCTTCTGTGGATCATGCCAGAAATCCCAGACTGTAATTCCTGCAAGACTGCACTTCAGTTCACCCATAAAAGGAACACAGGGAACTCTGTCACAATCTCTTCCGGCTGCGATTGCTTCCGCTCTTTCCAATGGCGTCATCTGATCCGCTCTATGTTTTACCGCTCTCATTTCATCTCCGCCTTTTCATTTATATTGATCTGTATCTTCAATCTTCTTTATTCTAGATGATTTTAGACATATTCGCAATTGGCAAATATACAGTCTTGATTTGCATTATTTACCTTCACATTTTATAATATTAATATCAGGGACGAAAATCCTTAATCCCATAAAATTTACGAAAAAGGAGATAAACTTATGAATCCGACTGCTACGATATATATGGCAAACCAATCTCGCATCGTCATTGAACTCTTACCTGAGACTGCACCGAATACAGTATCCAGCTTTATCTATGCTGCCAGCCATGGTGTCTTTGACGGCCACCCAATCGAACGGATCGTTCCCGGACACTGGGTCGACATCAGTTATACCGGATTTCGAAAAAAAGAAGGGCAATATCTGATTCCTTTTGAATATGAACTTCATCCAGAACTCACACCTCTGGACTCCGAGGTCGGATGCGTATGCATGGGCGGATATGATGATCTTGGTCAGGCAGGCTGTGAATTCTTCTTCCCCTTACGTCCTTGTCCGGAACACAAAGGACACTATCCAGTCTTCGGGAAAGTGATATCTGGAATAGAAGAAATTCTCCGCCTGGAGCACGTCGCAATCCGTCCGGTTGACGATTTTCCGATTCCTGGTCTTATAGTGAATACTCCTGTAGAACCAGAGATCATCGACCATGTAGAATTAGATCTAAAAGGCATCACTTATCCAGATCCGATTCGCATAAACGAAGGTGTCATGACTCCTTCATGGGCACAGTTCTGGGAACGTCACAGCGATACGAACTCTCATGAATAAAAGCATCTATATTTGATAATAACAAAAAGGCTGTCAATGGAACGTTCATTTCTTTACCTGATTCCAGACAGCCTTTCACACCCTTAAACCTACTCTACTTCAATTTCACTTCTTTAAAGATACCATTATCCATATGATATCCCACATTTTTAATACACATCTGGCCCGCGAATTTTATCTGACCGGTCATCTCAATGCAGGCCGCTCCATATGACATCGGCCCAGTCAACTTCCGGTCAACCAACTCTGCCTTATCCATTCCGAGCAGCGCAAATGTTGTCTTCGGGCACAACAAGATTAAGGTCTTATCATCCGCAAGTGCTTCTGCTTTTTTCAGAAATTCATAAGTAAATTCTTCTACGACCTGTTCCGCCATCTTCGGCCCCAGAATATTTACACCACCGGAAGAATCTGCATAACTAATGAGGTCTACATCATACTTTTTCGCCTCTTCCATGAATTTTAATATCTGATTACCGAATTTCCAGAACACTTCTTTCATAATCTCCGGCTTTTTGCGCCATCCTTTGAACACATATTTTGCATCAATCAAAACATTCAGAATCGTAAATGGTCCAGATATCTGGAGAACTATATGTTCCCCTTGGTCGCGGAGTGCTTTACAAGCAAGCAGAACCTCATGGATTCTTCCCTGAGAAAAATCAATTTCCGGTAGTTCCAGCAGTTCTTCTACTGCAGTACAGATATATTCTTTTGCCCGTGGTCCGGTCGTCTCATTTCCATAATTAATGATGCCGCCCATTGCTTCTGCCTCAACGGTATGGCAAAATGGCAGTTCACAGAAAGAAGCGTTATCATGCTCCTTCAATGCTTTTGACAGTTTTGCCATTGTATCCCAGTGCATATATGCATCCGGGAACGTAAGGTCAAGTCCATCGGTTACTTCTCCACTGATTCCTACTGAATTATCATAGGTACAGTGAAAATCTTTGATGTCTCCCATAATAATTCTCCTATCCGAACAATACTTTTTCTGCATCCTTTGCAGCTCTGATTGCTGCCCTCATGTTCTCATCCGGCGTTGACGGCGGTACGTCGCAGTCTCCGCTCAAAATAAACCGCCCATCCTTTGCAGCATCCATACATTCTTTATAAGAGAACTGGTACACTTCTTCTTCTGTTCCTTCCAGAAGAACAGAGACACAAGGGATGCTTCCCATTAATGCTACCTTATCTCCATATTCTTCTTTGATTTTCTTAGTACTGGTATCAGAAATATGCCAAGCATCTCCAGACTCATTTAACACCAGATCAAATCTGTCATCATATAATCCACAAGTATGCAGCACGATTGGTGCTCCATCGTCTTTGATTCTCTTTAATGCACGAATATTACTTTCCGAAATACATTTTTCATAGGATCTTCTTGAAATACAGTAGCCACCAAAATTCGGTGTCGGGAACCACAGGAAATCAACCCCGGCATCCGTAAGTACTTTACAGGACTCAACGACTGCATCTTCTACATAATCAGAAATTGCACGGAACAATTCCGGATTCTTTACCATCGCTTTAAATGCCGGTTTTGCTCCCATTAAGGTAAATGCTACCGCCGTCGGTGTATGTACGATTACAAATATAGGCTCGTCTGGTTCTTCTTTTCGCATCAACTCAATAGTCTTTAATATCCCTTTTAATCCCATACACTCTTCAGCTTTAAAGGGACGCAATTTTTTGATATCTTCTAATGAATGTACGACATCATCCCCATCTCCGACAATCTTACCTTCACTGTTCGGAAGATGGCCACCCATCATCCGGGCAATTCCACTATATGCACCAGCACACAAACCATCATATCCAAGTTCACGTCTGGTACCGACCATACATTTTGTAAGCTTCTCTGGATCCATCAATGCCTCTGGCATTGTATATCCATAGCGGGCAACCGGAAGTGAAAATGCATTCATAATTACGGGAATCCTATCGGCGCCTTTCCCTTCCAAAATTGCCTTTACCGCTTCTCTTTTTCCCATCATAATATTATATCCTCCTATGCTGCCCCAACTAATTTCTTTGCAAATTCAACTGCTTCAATTGCACTTCTGGTATATCCGTCTGCACCAATGCGTTCTGCGAACGCCGGAGATACCGGTGCTCCACCGACCATAATCTTGACCTTATCACGAAGTCCTGCTTCTTTTAACTTCTCAATGACTGTAGCCATGCCCGGCATTGTCGTAGTCATTAACGAAGACATGCACAAGATATCTACATCATTGTCTCTGATATAGTCCACGAATGCATCCAAAGGCACATCTCGTCCCAGATCATGAACATCGAATCCTCCAGTCTCCATCATGATTCTTACCAGATTCTTTCCAATATCATGAGTATCTCCTTCTACAACACCGATTAACACTTTACCAATACTAGTGTCTTCTGTGTCTGGCAGATATTTTTGGAACTCTTCGATTCCAGCATACATTGCATCAGAACATACAATCAGTTCCGGCACAAAGTATTCTCCTTCTTCATACATGGCACTGGCTCTCTTCATTCCATCAACCAGGCCTTCCAGCATACCTTCCTGTGGGTCATAACCACATTCAATATACTCTTTGACCACATCTACAACTTCCTCATCCTCCATATCAAACACACAGTCTGATAATTTCTGCAACAACTCTTCCTTTGCCTGCATCTTGCTTTCCTCCTTGCATTATATAGAAAACAGCTCCCAAATCGCTGTTTCATTCAAATTACATCCTATAATAATAATCTCATCCACTTTCGTCCCTTTGACGGTATCCGAGATATCTGCCACTTCCACAATGGATGGTGTAAAATCAAAATGCAACACTCTTCCACCCCCTGCTTTTACAATTCCTTTGGCACGCAGGACTTTTCCATATTTTTTATCCTTTAATCCATACAACGCCTTCTCTAATTCATGAGCAGTCATTTCTCTGGCATTTTCTATTGACATACTGGAAAATATCTTATCTGCGAAAGCCGGCGACATCATGATCTCTTCCATATCATCTTCCGGATTATTTTCATAATCTTCTGTCATATCCAAAAGCTCTAACAATGCTGCGCCTTCCATCTTACGCCAGTCATCTTCATATATAACAGCATCGGGATTTACCTCTCTTATCTCCGAAATCAATCGATTCTTTTCCTCTTTTGACACCTGTTCCAGATTACTCAATAATATAAGTCCTGCATTTTGAATCTGATCCAGGTAAAACGCACCGAAACCATCTATATAATCTTCAAACTCCGTAATATCTAATATTACAATCAATTTGGTAATTCTAAGATCTATTCCTTCCTTTTCTTTTGCCCGGCCACAGGCCTTTACAACATCTGTAAGTCTTCCCACACCAGAAGGTTCAATAACAATCCGATCCGGATGGAACTGCTCTGCAAGTTCTTTAATCCCTTTTTGGAAATCCAGCGCCAGACTGCAGCAGATACATCCTGCATACAATTCTTTAACCGGAAGATCCTCCTGAATCAATTCTCCATCAAGTCCCACATCCCCAAACTCATTCTCTATGACTACCGTTTTTCCCTTCAGAAGTGGTAGATATTTATTTAAAAAAGTTGTCTTTCCAGCTCCCAAAAAACCTGATACAATCTGTACTTCCATTCACTCACCCCTAAGACATGCTTTATAGCAGAAAAAAACGGTGCAGAAAAAGCAGCGTAAACACACCGCTTTCTCCCCACCGATAAGCTCGTTCATATATAGCAGGTCTCCTGACTTAACTTCTCCCTCTAATCCTGCCTTCCTCTATCCCAGAGTGGTATTCAGGTTATCGTCTGTCATACAGTAGAGCGGGCTGTTCTGGACTCTCACCAGATTTCCTTTTCAATGCCTATGCATCACTATATATGTTACTACTCATATGGTAGCATAAAATATCTTTTCATCCCAATTGATAATTCCAATAGTTTTATAGACAATTCCTATGAATTATATTTCTATCATTCCTTTTGGCATACAGCCTTTTTTCGCCCCTCTTCCGTAGATTGCTGCCGCATTCATGAATGCAATCATATTCTCTTTCGGCGTTCCTACCGGGGTTGTACATCCAGGGCACAGATTATATCCACAAGGATTATCGCCTGCATCTGCAATACATTTTTTTACATGTTCTTCAATATCTTTAACCGTCCCATTTCTCAGTACGTCTACCGGCATTAGATTACCGCTGATAGCAATTCTGTTGCCATAACCCTCTTTCAATTCTTTCAAGCTCTCACAATTATCTACCCAGAATCCTGAAACACCGGCATCAACCACTTCCTGCCACCGGTCTTTTGTATGTCCACAAATATGAATAGACGTTGCTCCCTGAAATTCGTTCAATCTTTTAACAGCCTGTTTCAGATAAGGCACAAAGAATTCATTAAACTGTCTTTTACTTAAAAGATCCCGAGAAGCCATTGGCTCTGATAACATAAACTTAATTCCCAGTTTCTGATTCATATCTCTGCAGCACTTCACAATACAATCTGTGCTATATTGAAGAAGTCGATGTGCACCTTCTTTATTTTTCACTGTTGCTTTTAAGAACGTTTCTGTTCCAATCAGACTGGCAGCTGTTGTAAGTGGACCTGCAAGACCGCTGCCAAGAACCCGTTCTGATCCGAATCTTTCCTGTAGCCGTTCAAACGCTTCAATAATAATGGGGAATCTTCCGTCTTTTTCCACATTCACCAACTCCATGTTCTCCACATCTGAAAAGCTTTTTAATGCCGGTTCTAAAATATAAGACACATTTTGCTTTGGATACTCTAGTTTCGTCCCTAATGCCTCTACCAGTGTTCTTAGTCCTAATCCAATTCCCATATTATCTGCATGGAAATCTTCCGCCAGACGGCTCTCTACCTCTACCATCAAATCTGCCGAAAAATAATATTTACTAATAGGAATTCCATATAAGGGCGGCACAGTCTCACTTGCGCTAAGAGAGGTCGGGATTCTATCTACTTCCTCTCCTTGTGCATAAGCAATTGTACGTTCCTTTGGGGTCATTTCTAATTTGATCAATTCCATTTTTATTCCTCCCTACGCGCCACAAAACAGCATCATAAGCGGCACTGTTACAATTGATATAATCGTCGACATTGCAAATAATTCTGATGCATATATGGCATCTTTTCCGTAACGAAGTGCGAACAGGCTTCCTGTCACTCCCACTGGGCAGGCAGTCGCCAATACAATAACCGTCTTAACCGTATCTTCCACCGAAAACATTTTCAATAGTCCAATTAATAACATCGGCATAATGATTAATTTTACAAAACTCAGCCAATACAACCTTTTTTTTTGAAATGTATGCTTTAAGTCTGCCTGTGCAATATTAATTCCCGCTACCATCATAGCCATCGGCGTATTCATATTTGCAATCATTTCTAACGGTTCCTCAATAATCTTCGGCATCCTGATCTGTATAACAAAACAAATTACGCCCAATACAATCGCAATAATCGTAGGTGATGTGAATACCTTTTTCACTGATTTGAGATTCATTTTCCCAGACATCACAATAATTCCATGCGACCACAATAGGAAATTTGCCAATGCCACATATGCTGTCATATAAAAAACTCCATCTTCGCCAAAAATGGCCTGTGCCATCGGAATTCCAATAAACCCGCAGTTAGAATACATAAGCGCAATGTGTTCCACTGCTGCATAATTTTTCTCCTGTTTGCATACAACTGCCTTACATATACACCATATAATTCCAAATGCAATCACCGACAGCAAAACAGAAATACATAATCCTGATGATAATTCCTTCGTAAAATCTTTTTGAAATGATGTAAATAACAGAATCGGTGTAAAAAGTGTCAGTACAAGATCCGACAATTTTTTGTTAATCTCTTCATCTACAATTCCTGTTTTATAGCCGAATACCCCCACTAATGCGAGAAATACCATAACCAATGTCTTATATAATGTAATCGATGCTAATCCCACAACCTTCCTCCTTTTCACCTTCCCAGGCAAACACACCTGTATTTAACTGGGAAGACGAAAAGGACAGCCAATAACTGTCTGCCCCTTTCCTCCTACCATCATTTAAATTCATTATTCCCAGCATGGAATCTGTGTTCCCTGTTTTTCTGTTTTAAAATACTCAGCCAGGTCATCACACTGAACAACTTCTGCAATCTCTTTTGCCCATTCAGCATCTTTATCTTCTTTTCTTACAGCAAATCCAACAGCATAAGTATCATTATCATCGGACTGGCAAAGATATCCTTCTGCAGAAAGTCCTGCATTTACCATATGACCAGCTGCAAGGCAGATTGCATCAGCATCTCCCAATGACTGTGGAAGCACAGACATCTCAGCTTCAATAAACTTAAAGTTATGAGGATTTTCTTTCACATCGTACATTGTAGGAACTTCAACAGAATCATCCAATGTAATTAATCCTTGCGCTTGAAGCATATTCAGACCACGTGCCTGATTTGTTGCGTCATTACAAAGACCAATAGTTGCTCCATCTGGAAGCTCTTCCACAGAATCCCATTTATTAGAATACATTGCAAATAAAGGATAGAAAGTTTTTGGTTCAATCATAACAAGATCTGTTCCATTTTCTGCATTGTAACTTTCCAGATAAGGGCCATGCTGATACCAGTTCATATCAAGGCTTCCTTCTGCAAGTGCTACATCTGGCTGAATGCTGTCATCAAACACACTTTCTTCCACTGTATATCCAAGAGCTTCAATCTCATCTCTTACAGCTTCCAGCTGATTTACCATATCAGCACGAATTCCAATTTTCACAACTTCTTTCTTTTCTGTAGATTCAGCAGCTGTGTCTTCACTTGAAGACTCTTTGCTTCCGCATCCTGCAAGCATTACTCCTGCCATAGCTATAACAAGAATGGCACTTAATAATCTTTTTTTCATAATTACCTCCTAAAATATTAATATATCTAAAAACAGAATTATTCTGTTATTATTCTGTTTTTATTCCATTATCTTTATTTTAACTTTTTATAAATCCAGTCACCAAAATATTGTATAATTGCAACCAGAACAATTAATATTGCACAAATCGAATACATAATCTGCTGATTAAAATTCTGATAGCCATAAGTAAGCGCCACTGCTCCTAATCCGCCCGCTCCAACGGCTCCTGCCATGGCTGTTGCTCCAAGCAGATTAATAATCGCAAGGCACAATCCAGAAATAATAGATGGTACAGATTCTTTTAACATTACTTTTATAACAATCTGCCATTTTGAAGCTCCAAATGACTGCGCTGCTTCAATTAAAGCAGGATCCACTTCTTTAAAGCTATTTTGAAAAATTCTTGCCATAAATGGTGTACATGCAACGGTAAGTGGAACCAGAGCTGCTGTATCTCCTATAGAACTTCCCACAATCAGTCTTGTAAATGGAATGATAGAAACCATCAAGATAATAAATGGGAAAGAGCGTATTGTATTCACGATAAAATCCAGGATCCTGTTGATTACAACATTTTCATATAATCCACCTTTTTCAGTCACAATTAAGATAACTCCAAATACGAACCCTAAAATTGTTGATATAAAGCCTGAAATCAAAAGCATTTTCAAAGTATCAAAAAATGCCGGGACAATAATCATCTGACAGATTTGTGCAAATGTAAAATTTTTTAATGACATTATTCCTCTTCCTCCTCTTCCTCATCAACGACTTCTAATTCACGCCAGTTAATCTGTTTCTTATCTAAATACTCTGTGATTTTCTCAAAGTGCTCATTATCCACATTGATAACGAAGATTCCCATACTTTCATTTTGATATTCCTGGATTTTCCCATTCAAGATTGGAAATACATATCCTAAATCAGAAGACATCTTTCCAAACAATTCTCCGTCATGAAGATCATTGACCATATGTGCAATCTGAAGGTTATGCCCAGTCTTTGGCAAATTTACTTTTTCTTCACCCAACAGTCTGCGAAGTGACTTTGGCTGTTTAATAAATATATCTTTTACTGTTCCTTCATCTGCAATCTTACCATGTTCCAAAATACAAGCTTTATTGCATGCCTTTCTAACCACTTCCATCTGATGTGTAACAATAACAATTGTAATTCCAATCTTCTGATTAATTTCCATCAAAAGATCCAGTATAGAATTGGTTGTCTTCGGATCTAATGCTGATGTTGCTTCATCACAAAGGAGAATCTGCGGATCCATAGTCAAAGCTCTTGCGATAGCAACCCTCTGCTTCTGACCTCCGCTTAAGTTTCTCGGCTTTGCATTCATCTTATCCGTCAATCCAACTAATTCTAATAATTCTTTTACTTTTTTATCAATTTCCTCTTTTGAATATTTCCAACATTGCATCGGAAGCGCTATATTCTGATATACCGTTTCTCTTTCCAACAAGGAGAAATGCTGAAATATCATTCCTACATGTCTGCGGAATTCTCTCAATTCTTTCTCTTTTAATTGATTAATCTCACATCCATTTACTACAAGGCTTCCTTCCTGATAGGAAGTCAGTCCATTAATACAGCGCAACAATGTCGACTTTCCCGCTCCACTTCGACCAACCAAAGCATAGATATCACCATCTTCAATTGTCAGATTAATATCTTCTAGAACGCTGCTACCATCATCTTCCCATACTTTTTTTAAATTCTTTATTTCAATCAATTTTCTTCCTCCTTGTACAACACTCTTACTATTTTATTGAAATAAGCCTTTAGTTTCATCATCTACAATTCCAATATTTTGTCATTCTATTGTGCATTGCGCACAATTTTACGCATTAATATTTGGTTATATTATTTATATAATCTATATATTCTTCTATTTATTTTTATCATCTATATAAGCTACAATTTCCCAAAGAAAAAAATGCTCACCGAAATGGTGAGCATCCAAATCTATTATATTATTATTTCATACGGAGCATTTCAATAAATGCCGCCATCCTTGTGTTCAACTGTCCAATATCCCCTTGCGAATAATCCGTAACAATATCAAGATATGGAATATGCTTTTCTTCATTGACAAAGTTACGAACACTAATTGATTCCATCTGAACAGAATGACATCCCGACAAAATCATCTCCACAACTCCATCGACTTTAAAGTCATCGATCATCCGGCCTAACAACTCAATACGATTATCATTTGGCGTCATAATCGCACACCCAATATAAAAATACTTTTTTGCGATCGCATCATATACATCCGGATTATTCTCATCTACTAATTTATCAATTACTTTTGCACCTGTACAATTTTCAAAAGCAACAACTACACCGCCATTATTCTCAATTGCTTTCACGACTTTTTTCGAATCTCCACCAATTGGACATCCTGTTATCAGTATTCTTGGACGATGTTCCTTCTTTGGTTTCTCTTCATACTCTTCCAGGATCTGATTCGTCAAAGCGTCCAATTCTTTTGGAACTTTCTCCAGATTCAACTTATACTTGCTTCCATATAATACATCAAGCAATTCCATCCCCATAATTGGAACTGGATCCAATTTCATGACTTCATACAAGCGTTTCAACGCTATCCTTCGTCGATTTTCAATCTGAATTGCATGCTTTATATCATCTTCCGTAATAACAACTTGAAATTTTTCTTCCAAATAATGTCTCAGGCGGATAATCTCCTGCTTCCACAACTCAAGTCCTTTTTCAGACTGAATATTGGGAAGTTCCATCACAAAGACATCCTTAAATTCTGCCATCATCTCATACATCTTTTTCTTTCCGTCGCATGTCGTCTCTCCAACAACAAGATCAGAAAAATGAAAATATGGACATCTGTCAGAAATTGCATATCCATAGCTAGATTTAATTAAGGGGCAAATATTTTTCGGCAATATACTCTCTGCAATCTGAACCGTTTCTTCGGATGACGAGCATAATCCTACCGGCACAGCTCCCATAGCAATTGCTATTTCACGCGGAAAGTAAGAGCAATACGCTCCTATTATAGGAGTTCCCTTTTCTTTAAATTCCTTTATAGTTAAAAAAGACTGTTTTTTTTGCTCTGCAAACTCTTCAAAAATCTCAGGAAGCTCTTTAATAATATTCATATTAACTCTCCTCACACATTATCACTTTTATCTTAGCATATGCTTCCCAAAATTCCAATTATTCTCCATACAAACATCGTTCTCTCAATTATGCAAACTGCACAATCACATGCTCTCCTCCTGCTCCTGAAGCATAATACTGAGCATTAATCGCCTGGAAACTACCGGATCATTAATATCTACATCCAATATTTCATTAATTTTCCCAAGCCTATAGATCATCGTATTCCGATGAATATATAACTTCTTTGATGTCATGCTTACATTATTGCCATGAAGCAAATATTCTTTTAATGTATTATAAAATTCAGTCCCTTTCGCTTCATCCTCGTATTTTAATTGTAAAAGCTCATCTTCCAGATATCTCGCTTTCCCAATAT
The DNA here is from genome assembly GCF_050315235.1 of Bariatricus sp. SGI.019. Classification (NCBI taxonomy): domain Bacteria; kingdom Bacillati; phylum Bacillota; class Clostridia; order Lachnospirales; family Lachnospiraceae; genus Bariatricus; species Bariatricus sp. SGI.019. The sequence continues at coordinate 45,471 of NZ_JBNPOQ010000001.1, forward strand.
AAGGCGCTGCACAGGAACAAACGATCTGAATATAGTAATCATATTCCATATATAGTCTCTTATCCGGTTCCACTTTTCGCCCAATCTCAAGTGCTCTTAACGCCATAAAACTTTTTTTATCAATCAGTTCACTTTTTTCAAATACATCACTAAATCCACAGAGCATATCATACTTCTCGCAGATTTCATCCAAAATATGTCGTATAATTCCTTCTGTTTCTTCCAGATGAATATCGCAAAATAATACACACAATGTACGTTCCTTAATATATACAAATGAATTGTGATATACATCCATTATCTGATTTCCGGCTTTCTGAAGCTGGATCATGCTATCTTTTTTTAATTCCAGAGTAGCAACAATAAATGGTGCTTTTACATATGCATCATACATTTCCTGCATACCCTTAAGTCTCAACCGTTCTTCAGTTTCTCCTTCAAACAAGCTCCTTGCAATCATACGCCTAAGGGTAGACGAATGATAATGGACCTGTGTTCCATAACGTTCAAGCACCATTCCCAACGCCTGACAGGTGATGTCATTTACCTGACAAATCATCTCTTTTTCATCTTCTGACATCTCCGCATCTGAAGAAATCATTTCGATGCAAAAGCCTTCCGTATTTCCTTTGACTTCTATAGAATTAACTACTTTATACTCTCCATCATCTTCTATATAAGTAGATGTTTTTTGTTCATTCTTATTTTGACATTCTATACATTTAGAGATAATTTTAATCATAGATTCCTTGTAAGCAATCTCTTGTTCTGACAGACATCCTATATCCAGTTTTTTGTCAGAAGCAGCCAGTGCTTTTCCTCCGATATCCACTACCAAAAAAGATACTTCCGCATAATCTGCAATACTGTTGATTACTTTTTGCATATTACATTCTGTACTTAATATTTCAAATACTTTTCTGTAACAGACATTTAAGTCAAAATTCTCTTTCATGTATATATGCCCCCATTTTGCGACATCATTTACCATTCTAAAAACACTTTTAAATATTGATTTTATTATATTAAAGATAAAAATCTCTGTCCAATCGTTAATGTCTATATTCGGGTTCACTTATAGTAATAGTCAATTTTATATAAAAAAGGATATCTCATTTTGTAAGATATCCTTTTAACACATCATATTCTATTACAATATCTTCGATAAGAACTCCTGAAGTCTCGGATCCTTCGGATGTTCAAAGAACTCTTTCGGAGTTCCCTGTTCTTTGATCTGTCCTTCATCCATAAAAATAACTCTGGAAGCGACTTCTTTGGCAAATCCCATCTCATGGGTCACTACCACCATCGTCATTCCATCTTTCGCAAGCTGCTTCATCAACTCCAGAACTTCACCGACCATCTCTGGATCAAGGGCTGATGTCGGCTCATCAAAAAGCATAACATCTGGATCCATTGCCAGGGAACGGATAATCGCAATGCGCTGCTTCTGTCCGCCTGATAATTGAGATGGATAAGCATTTGCTTTTTCCTGCAGCCCAACCAATTCCAACAGTTCCATTGCCCGCTTCTGCGCATCTTCTGTCTTCTGTCCGAGAAGCTTGATTGGTGCCAGCGTAATATTCTGCAGAATCGTCTTATGCGGGAACAGATTAAAGTGCTGGAATACCATTCCCATCTTCTGACGATGCTTATTAATGTCTACATTTTTATCTGTTATATCAACACCTTCAAAATACACATGGCCTCTGGAAGGTACTTCTAACAGATTCAATGAACGCAGGAAAGTAGATTTTCCAGAACCAGACGGTCCAACGATTACTACTACCTCCCCTTTCTTTATTTCCTCGGAAACTCCGTTAAGCGCATGCAGTTCCCCGAAGATCTTATGTAATCCTTCTACCTTAATTAAGGTATCTCCTTGATTAGTGGTCACTGCTTCTTAACCTCCTTTCCAGAATATTTACAAGCTTTGTAAATATAAGTACCATTGCAAGATAGATCAATGCAACAGCAATCAAAGGCATAAAAGCGTCATATGTACGACTTCTGATGATATCTCCGCCTTTGGTAAGATCCTGCAGGGCAATATAACCAGATACAGACGTCTCTTTCAAAAGTACAATGAACTCATTTCCCAAAGCCGGCAAAACATTCTTAAATGCCTGCGGCATTATAATATACATCATAGTCTGGGCGTAATTAAATCCAAGACTTCTTCCTGCTTCGAACTGCCCGCTGTCTACAGACATAATTCCCGAACGGAAGATCTCTGCCACGTACGCTCCCGAATTCAATCCGAACGCCATTACTGCAACAATTACCTTGCTGATATCCATACTTCCGAAAATTACAAAATAGATAATCAACAGCTGTACAACTACTGGTGTTCCACGGATTACTGTCAGATAAAGCTTACAAATTGCGTTCAAAATCTTAAGTTTTCCTGTCTTATCACAAGTGGAGCGGACTACTGCTACCAGAAAACCTAATACAATACCGATCAAAACTGCAAAAAACGTTACCCTGAGTGTAACACCCAATCCATCCAGTATATATTTCCAACGGTCATCTTTTATAAAATTAAGATAAAATTTATCCTGAAATGTCTGTAACATACCCTACATCCTTACTCTCTGATTATTCAGCGTCTGCTTTAATGTATTTTCCAATGATTTCGTCTAACTTACCAGAATCTTTTAACTTTGCAAGAGCATCGTTGATCTGGTCTTTCAACTCTGTATTGTCTTTTGCGATTGCAATTGCATATTCCTCTTCTGTAAATGCTTCATCTAAGATCTTAAGGCCTTCTGCTTCTTTTACGAACTCTTTTGCAGGCTGACCATCGATTACAACTGCATCGATCTTGCCCTGTGTCAATGCCTGAACTGCTTCAAAACCTTTGTTATACTGCTCAACAGTTGCATCTTCGATATCACTTGCATAGATATCACCTGTTGTTCCTAACTGTACACCGACTTTCTTTCCTACCAGATCATCTGGTCCTGCAATATCGCTGTCCTCTTTTACAATAACAACCTGCGTTGCTGTTGCATATGGCTCTGAAAAGTCTACACTTTCCTTACGGTCTTCCGTAACAGTCATACCAGCAACACCTATATCAGCTTTTCCTGCTGTAACAGCCGGAATGATAGAATCAAATGCCATATCTTCAATCTCTAGTTCCATGCCAAGTTCTTCTGCAATAGCTTCTGCAATCTCAGCATCAATTCCAACAATTTCATCACCCTCATGGTATTCATACGGTGGGAATTCTGCGTTGGTAGCCATTACCAATTTGTCAGCCTTGCCACCATCCTCAGATTCTCCAGAATCTTTCTTAGATCCACATGCTGCCAATGAGAATACACATGCAGCTACTAATAATACACTAACTATTTTTTTCAGTTTCATACCTAATCTCCTCCAATTTGCTTTATTTATTATTCTGCATAAAAATACAAGCTAGTTCATATTTTATCATATTTTCCATAAAAAACAAGTGGATTTTTCCACATATTTTACAGGAAAAATCCACTTGACTATGGATAAATTTTTATGCAAGAAATGCCTGAACAATCGTCACAAGAATGATCAAAGCTCCCAACACGATTCTGTAATATCCAAACACCTTGAAATCATGCTTCTTGATATATCCCATCAAGAACTTGATGGCAATAATTGACAATCCAAATGACACCAGACATCCCAAGAGCAAAAGTCCCAATTCTGAACCTGTAAAGTGGAGCCCGAATTTTACTAACTTCAGGAAGCTTGCACCAAACATGACCGGAATTGCAAGAAAGAAGGTAAATTCCGCAGCCACTTCTCTAGAAATACCAATCAACAAAGCTCCTATTATCGTAGCACCCGACCTGGAAGTTCCAGGAATTAACGCTAACATTTGAAAAAATCCAATCCACAGAAGCATTGGAACCGTCAGCTCCGAGATTTTTCTTACAGTTGCTCTTCTTCCTGCATTCCGATTTTCTACAATTATAAAGAGAATACCATAGACAATCAACATAACTGCTACAGGCAATGGTTTATAGAATATCTCATCTAAAATATCATTAAACAACAATCCTATCACTGCAGCTGGAACAGATGCAATCAATACCTTAATCCACATCTGCCAGGTAAGCATCTTCTGCTTCTGGGTTTTCTTTGGCGAGAATGGGTTCAATTTATGAAAATACAGAACTACGACTGCCATAATCGCTCCCAATTGAATCACAACATTAAACATTTCCATAAATTCATCGCTCATACTTGGCGAAAGCAGATCCCCTACCAGAATCAAATGCCCTGTACTGCTGACAGGAAGCCACTCCGTAATACCTTCAACAATTCCCAGAATGATTACTTTTAATACATCTAACATTTTTCTCTCCTTTTCTTACTGCAGCACATGCTCTTCTATAAAATGTGCAACTCCATCTTCGTCATTCGACAGTGTCGTCACATAATCTGCCGCTGCTCTTACCTCTTCAGTTCCATTAAGCATCGCAACACCAATACCTGCCTTATGTATCATGCTCAAATCATTCGATCCATCTCCAAATGCCATAATTTCTTCCCGGCTAATTCCAAGGATCATTCCGAGCTGAATCAAAGCATTTCCTTTACTTACACCAGCTGCATTAACCTCTATATTCTTAGTCAGTGCACCTGTAACCTCTATATCCGGTATTGCTTTTAACTCTTCCAGTGCTGCATTGCGGTCTTCTATATTCGCAAATATTGCCTGTACCTTGTCACTTCCTCTATTTTCCTCCTCAAACTTTGCACGAATATCAGGTACTGCAATTCGGGTCTTCACCAGATAATCTGCCATCGGCGCCTCTTCAAGATAACGATCAATGTCCTCCAATGCATCTTTCTCGGCATATCCCTTGCCATCATAATAAATCTCTCTTAAGGTATCATAATGTTCGAATATGTCCAGAAGTATTCTCGCTGTTTCTAATGGAACGGGGCACTCATAGATTGCCTTGTTCTGTCTCATATCAATGATTCTTCCCCCGTTGGCGGTTACCGCATACTTAAAATCAAGAATATCAAATAATTCTTTGGGGATTCCACTGATTGGTCTTCCTGTCGCCGGCATCACAATAATTCCCTGTGCCGCAGCATCCTGCAATATCTTCCCAGTATACGGCGTAATCTTTTTCTCTGAAGTCAGAAGCGTTCCGTCCAGATCAAGCGCTATTAATTTTGTCTTACTTCTCATATTCAGATAATTCCTTTCTGTCTTTCGAAAATAACATCAGCGATCTGCTAATCTTATTCTGAGCCTGTTCATACGCCTGTTCTCCATGTTCGATTAACTTTTCTACAACCTGTTTCTGTCCGGCTGGTGCAAATAGGATCGTATCCTTTGCCGGCACCATAATGATCAGATCGTCTTTTAATTTGTCTACACAAACTTGCCAGATATGCTTAAAGCATAAAGCACTTGCTTCATGGTGTCCGTCTGCAAGAACCGCAAATCCGCCATACCAGGTATTTGCAATGACAAATTCTACATCTCTGTTCAAATTCTCACAAGCTGTGTGATATAATTCCTCAATATCGCATTCCGGCGGAAGCATATTATCCTTTAGAACTTCATATGCTTCATCGCTTCTTTTAATAACAAATATAATCTTCAAATCACCGATAAATGCCACAACAGGAGTATCCTGTTCAGAAATCCTCTTGCCATTCAAGGCCTGTGTATCTGTAAGTTCTTCTTTTATCCAAGGATAAATATGTTTTTTTATATTGTCATATTTATAATGCTCTTCTTCATATTTTTTCATATGCATTCCTCTCAATCTTAAATTCTATATTCTATTCTAACAAAGTTTGCTTTATAAAGCAATTTGTTGTATAATATGTTGTGCACTTATCGTAGATAGAAAGGATATGAATATGATAAACCCAAAAAAGGAACGTATATTACGGTCACTCATAGCGATTGCTATCTCCACCGTAACAATTGCTTCTACAAATATTCTGGTATTCGCAGCGCCTTCTGCTGATGAATTGGAGATAACGACTGGTGGATTACAAGATCAGTTAGATGATTTGAACAGCCAATTATCTGCTCTAAGCGCTGAGTTGGACTCTGCCGCAGCTCAGATTGAGGACTTATCAGCTGAGGTCGAGAAAGCCAAGCTGGATTTGGCCGCAGCTCAATTAAATGAAGAACTGCAGTATGATTCCATGAAAGATAGAATCAAATTCATGTATGAAGGTGGCAATGTTTCTTTATTGCAGATATTATTTTCTTCAGAAGATATGGCTGATTTTCTGAATAAGGCAGAATATGTCTCAACTATCAGTGAGTATGACAGACATATGTTGGACGAGTTAAAAGAGGTTCGTGTCAATGTAGAAAAAAAACAAGAGGATCTGACTGCAAAGCAGGAAGAACTTGCACAAATGCAAAGTGATCTGACCGCAAAAGAAGAAGAGCTCAACTCAAAGATTGCTTCTACTTCCGGACAATTGGATGATTATAAAGAACAGCTGGACCGTGCACGTGCCGCTGAGGAAGCAAGTAAAACTGCACAGAATAATCAGATTGCTGGTTCTGTCACATCGCCTGGCAATGGTGGTCAGAACAACAATGGTTCTTCAGGTTCAACTACCAACGGAGGAAATCCAATCGATGCTTCCACCTCAGATGTAGCTTTGTTTGCCGCTTTACTCCAATGTGAGGCCGGTAATAGCTATGATGGTATGTTAGCTGTAGCAACGGTTATCATGAACCGTGTTGCCAGCCCGAGTTATCCAAGCACCTTACGCGGTGTCATTTATCAGTCTGGACAATTTAGTCCTACCTGGAACGGTTCTTTGGAGCGTGTCCTTGCAAAGGGACCATCCTCCACAGCATATTCTGTTGCACAGGCCGCTTTGGGCGGTGCACGGCACTCTGCGGTTATTCATTGCTATAACTTCAATTATGCTGGTTCTGGAGTTCAGGGAATTAATATTGGTGGAAATGTCTTTTATTAATATTTTAATATGATATTTTTATCTTGCTTATTAACTTCGCAGATAGATAATATGTATCTCATCATATAACATAAGAGAGAGGATATGGAATTTATTTTCCGTATTCTCTCTCTTTTACTTTATTCTCTTTTACTCTATTCTCTTTTACTTTATTCTCTTTTATTCAACATGGCTATTGATAATCCATAACGTCAATCCATTTCATGAGGAAATCTTTTTCCAGCTCATTATCTTTTTCTAACTGTGATGCTGCTACGATTGGAAGCCATTGCTGTACATACTGCTTTGCAGTGTCACTCTTCTTGCAGAAAAGCTTCATATAGAGGTCAGCTGCATCCTGATCTTTCAGTGCAAAAAGAAGGTAAGTCATAGCTGCATCCGCACTGGCATTTCCCTGGGTCGCATGCGCCCAGTCAACAACCGTCATCTTGCCATTCTTTCCTACAATTACATTACTTGGATTAAAATCACCGTGGCAAAGCTTAGTGTGCTTCGGCATACTCTCCAGACGGGTCAACAATTCATACCTCTGTGTTGCATCTAATTCTTTTAGTCCATTAATCTGTCTCGCCAGTTTATCCTTTAATTTGTTAAGCATCGGCGCTTTCTTACTCTGAACCTTCAGCTGCAGATCCACAAAATCTGACATATATTTTTCCAGATTATCATGGTCCACCTTCATCATCTCTTCCAAAGTCTTTCCTTCTTTATACTCTATAACCAGAGCCCATTTGCCATCAATCTGTGTAACCTCTTTTAATTGCGGAATATCCAATCCTGATTCCTCTACTCTTACTGTATTCAACGCCTCATTAAACACTGCAGATTTTGGATGTGTGGTCTCGAATACCTTGACAATCTCTTTATCGCATTTGTAGACTTCTTTGTACGGACGTTTCACGATCAAATTACTTCCTTCAAGTTTCATAAGCTGTGCCTCCTTGTATAATACTTCCGATCTTTTATTTGTTAACTGCATTATACACCCTTAAATTTCATTTGGAAAGAGTAATTTGATATTTTTTTAACTTATTTTTATTGCATATTTTTATTGTTAAATAATTAACTTTATTCATTTGGGTACACCCCTTTTTCCATTTAGGTACACCACAAAACACAATTAGGGACGTAGACTTTTTTAAAAAGTCTACGTCCCTAATATTAACCGTAGTAACACTTCAGATAGATTTCTTTCATTTCTTTCATGAGTGGATATCTCGGGTTTGCTCCTGTACACTGGTCGTTGAAGGCTTGTTCAACCATATCATCCAATGTATCGAGGAAGTATTTCTCGTCGATTCCGTATTCTTTGATGGATTTTTTGATTCCAATCTTTTCTTTGAGGTCTTCCAGTTTTGCGAGGAAGTTTTCGAATACTTCTTCGTCTGTCTTGCCTTGGCATCCGGCGAAGCGTCCTAATTCTGCGTATCTTGCAAGTGCGTGTGGATACTGGTACTGGGAGAATGTTCCCATCTTGGTCGGAACTTCTGCTGCATTGTATCTCATGACTTCTGTCAGGAGAACTGCGTTTGCGACACCGTGTGGCAAGTGATGGAATGCTCCAAGTTTGTGGGCCATGGAGTGGTTCAGGCCAAGGAAAGCATTTGCGAATGCCATACCAGCCATACAGGATGCATTTGCCATCTTTTCTCTTGCGATTGGGTCATTGGCTCCGTTTGCATATGCAGATGGCAGATAATCGAATACCATCTTAACGGCTTTCATTGCAAGTCCATCTGTGTAGTCTGTTGCCATAATGGATACGTATGCTTCGATTGCATGTGTCATAACGTCGATACCGGATGCGCTTGTCAGTCCTTTTGGAGCTGTCATTGCATTATCTACGTCGACGATTGCCATATCTGGAAGTAATTCGTAATCTGCAATCGGCCATTTTACGCCTGTCTCTGCATCAGTGATGATGGCAAATGGTGTCACTTCAGAACCTGTACCAGAAGATGTCGGGATTGCAACAAAGTAGGCTTTCTCTCCCATTTTTGGGAAGGTAAATACTCTCTTGCGAATATCCATGAAGTCCATAGCCATGTCTTCAAAGTTTGCTTCTGGATGCTCATACATCAGCCACATAATCTTCGCTGCATCCATTGCAGATCCACCGCCAAGTGCGATGATTGTATCTGGTTCAAATGCTCTCATCTGGTCTGTTCCTTTTTGTGCACACTGCAGAGTCGGATCTGGTGCTACTTCATAGAAGCATGTATGCTGAATTCCCATCTGGTCTAATTTCTCTTCAATTGGTTTTACATAACCATTTTTATATAAGAAGGTATCTGTTACGATAAATGCTTTTTTCTTGTGCATCACTGTTCCGAGTTCATCGAGTGCCACCGGCATACAGCCTTTCTTAAAGTATACTTTCTCAGGTGTTCTAAACCACAGCATATTTTCTCTCCTCTCTGCGACCGTCTTAATGTTAATCAGATGTTTTACACCTACGTTCTCAGATACAGAGTTGCCTCCCCAAGAACCACATCCAAGTGTAAGAGATGGAGCAAGTTTAAAGTTATAAAGATCACCGATACCGCCCTGAGAAGATGGAGTATTGATTAAGATACGACAAGTCTTCATTGCTTCTGCATGTTTTGCAATCTTCTCTTTCTCTGCAGGATGAATATACAGAGAAGATGTATGTCCATATCCGCCATCTGCTACCAACTGTTCAGCTTTTGCAAGGGCTTCATCAAATGTTTTTGCTCGGTACATTCCAAGTACCGGAGATAATTTCTCATGCGCAAATTCTTCAGAGATATCAACGGATTCCACTTCACCGATTAAGATCTTGGTATCTTCCGGGACATCTACACCTGCGAGTTTTGCAATCTCATATGCAGATTTTCCTGGGATCTTATTATTTAAGGCACCGTTGATAATGATAGTCTTACGAACTTTATCCAGCTCTTCGCCTTTTTTCAGGAAATAGCATCCACGATATGCAAATTCTTTCTTTACTTCATCATAGATACTGTCGAGCACCGTTACAGACTGTTCGGATGCACAGATCATACCATTGTCAAATGTTTTAGAATGAATGATAGAATTTACTGCCATCTTGATATCTGCTGTCTCGTCAATAATAACAGGAGTATTTCCAGGTCCAACGCCAAGTGCCGGTTTTCCTGAAGAGTATGCAGCCTTCACCATTCCAGGTCCACCTGTTGCAAGGATAATATCTGCATCTCTCATAACTGTATTGGTAAGTTCCAGGGACGGAACGTCAATCCATCCGATAATTCCTTCCGGTGCTCCTGCTTTGACAGCTGCATCCAGAACAATCTTTGCTGCAGCGATCGTACAGGCTTTTGCTGCCGGATGTGGACTGATGATAATTGCATTTCTGGTCTTCAAGCAGATCAATGTTTTGAAAATTGCTGTTGATGTTGGGTTAGTTGTAGGAATAACTGCCGCTACAAGGCCAATTGGTTCCGCAATCTTCTTAATTCCATATGCTGGGTCTTCTTCAATAACTCCGCAAGTCTTGGTATTCTTATAAGCATTGTAAATATACTCTGCTGCGTAATGATTCTTAATAACCTTATCTTCCACGATACCACGACCAGTTTCCTCAACTGCCTGTTTTGCAAGAGGAATTCGCATCTTGTTTGCTGCCATTGCTGCCTCGAAGAAGATCTTATCTACCTGCTCCTGTGTGAATGTAGCGAAGATCTTCTGTGCTTCTCTCATCGCCTTCATCTTTGCTTCAAGAGCTTCGACATTATCAATAATCTCTGGTACTGCCTCTTTTTTCTTTGCCATTTTGATTATCCTCCCTGTAACTGTGTTACTATCGTTTCAATGGTCATAGTATAACTGTGTGTTAATTATTTGTCAATATGTTTTTGATATTTTTTTAACGATAATGACAAAAAAATAACAGGGGACGTAGTATTTTTTAATTTTACTACGTCCCCTATTAACTATTTTTTAAAATCCTTTGCCGTAATTTACTATTTTTGCATCATGTTCTGTATGTAACAGCATATGAGCTTTATGTGACATTGGCTTTTCGAAATATTCTTCGTACATCTGAAGGATATCTGGATTCTCATGTGAGAATCGAATGTCATAATTATCATCCAGATAGTACAGGTTCTTGCCGCGTTCAAAGGCCAGCTCTTCACCATCGTGGATTGGCTGTCCGCCTCCGCCTACGCAGCCTCCTGGACATGCCATAACTTCTACGAAGTCGTAGTGTACTTCTCCTCGTTCTATCTTATCAAGCAGTGCTCTGGTATTGCCAAGACCGCTTACAACAGCGGTTCTGACGGTAATATCATTAATCTGGAAATCTGCTTCCTGTACACCATCATTTTCGTTGAAGCCTTGACTTCTTACTGCAGTAAATGCATCTGCCGGTGGATTTTCTCCTTTGATGATATAATATGCGGATCGAAGCGCTGCTTCCATTACACCGCCAGTTGCTCCAAAGATGACACCAGCTCCTGTACCAGCCTGCATCGGGCGGTCGCTTTCAATATCTACCAATGTATCAGGGCTGATGTGTGCAGAACGAATCATTCTTACCAGCTCTCTGGTCGTGATTACTGTATCAATGTCATGTCCTGCATATTCTCCATAGAACAGTTCCATCTCGCTCTCGCCTTTTTTCGCAACACAAGGCATTACAGACACGGTGTAGATTTTCTCTGGTGATACACCTAGTTTTTCTGCAAAGTAGGTCTTCATTGCTGCGCCGAACATCTGCTGTGGTGATTTTGCAGAGGATAAATATTTTACCAAATGTGGATACTGTGTTTTAATAAAACGAATCCATCCTGGACAGCATGATGTAAACATCGGGCGATCTTTCAGTTCACCATTTGTAAAACGCTGAACAAATTCGTGTCCTTCTTCCATGATTGTCAGATCGGCTGAAAATACAGTATCAAACACGTAGTCCACACCCATACGCTTCAAGGCATCCAATATCTTTCCAATGGTTGCATCTTCTGGAGCAAGTCCAATCTGTTCGCCCCATGCAGCACGTACAGCCGGTGCAACCTGAGCTACAACAATTTTATCTGGATCTGCAATTGCTTCCCAGACCTTTTCCGTATCATTTCTCTCGCTCAATGCTCCTACCGGACAATGTGTAATACACTGTCCGCACAATGAACAGTCTGCTTCCTGAATGTTCTTATGACCACCTACATTTACAGTCGTTCTGGATCCGGTTCCTTCCACATCCCAGACACTCAATCCCTGTACTTTATCACAGACCTGAATACACCGCATACACTTAATACATTTGGAGGAATCACGGATCAGTGGAAAATTCTTATTCCAAGGCTGTTTCTCGATCTCCATCTTGTATGGAATATCGATAATATTCAAGTCATTGGCAACTGACTGAAGGCTACAGTTGCCACTTCTTGAACATGCCACACACTGACAATTATGCTGAGATAAGATCAACTCTACATTGGTTTTTCTGTCCCTGCGTACTTTTGGACTGTTTGTATGGATTACCATACCTTCCTCAGCAACATTATTACATGAGGTAATCAGTTTATCCTTTCCCTCTAATTCAACTACACATACACGACAGGCTGCGATCTCGTTAATTCCTTTCAGATAACACAATTTAGGAATATGAATCCCATTTTGAGCGGCAGCCTCCATAATCGTGGTATTTTCTTTTACGGATATTTGTTTTCCATCAATTACAAGATTTACCATAATGTCTCTCTGCCTCCCTTAAATATGCCATATCCAAAATGATCACACCGCAGACATCTGCTTGCTTCCTGTTTTGCTTCTTTTTCGGTCATGCAGTTCTCTACACCCTCAAAATCACAGACTCTTTCACAAGCTTCTCGTTCTGTAAGATTCACACGTCCACAAGGTGTACGGTCATCCAGATGTGCCTCTGGAATCTCTACGTCACAGGAAATTTCATGGTGATAGCCGAGATATTCATCAATATTAGCCGCTACAACCTTCGCTGCAGCAATTGCCTTTATTACAGAAGCAGGGCCGCTTGCGCAGTCTCCTCCTGCAAATACTCCTGGCATATTTTCAAAGGTTCCTGTGCTCTTTGTAACAATCTTACCACGTTCTACCGGAATACCAGCTTCCTCAAAATGGCGTGTCTCAATATTCTGACCGATTGCAACAACCAATACATCGCATGGAATATAAATATCCTCTTCGCCAGTCGGTTTGATACTTGCTCGTCCATCCTTGATTGCACTTACCATCTGCGGAGTCACATAAATACCTTTGATATGATTATTTTCATCAATATCCAGTGACGCAGGTGCTTTTAATGTCTGAAGTTCGATTCCTTCAGCAACAGCGCCGTCAATTTCTCCTGGAAGAGCTGTCATATCTGCAACTCTTCTTCTGTACACAATACTTACTTTCTTAGCACCGAGACGTTTTGCCGTACGAACCGCATCCATAGAAACATTGCCGCCCCCGATGACAGCAACTTCCTTGCCGGTCAGATCCATAATCTCGTTCTTGCCTACATTTCTCAGGAACTGAACAGCAGATAATACTCCATCTGCATCTTCCCCTTCCAGTCCCAGTTTTTTATCTGTGCTTGCCCCAATCGTAATCAGCACAGCATCGTATTGTGCTCTCAGTTCTTGAATTGTGATATCCTGTCCAATCTTAAGACCATGTTTTACCTCTACGCCAGTCTTTAAAATAGCATTGATATCTTCGTCTAATCTTTCCTTAGGCAGACGATAATTCGGAATTCCATAACGAAGCATTCCCCCAAGTTTTGGAAGCATCTCATATACCGTAGCCTGATGACCCATCAGTTGCAGATAGTAAGCTGCACTTAATCCTCCTGGACCTCCGCCGAGTACAGCAATTCTCTTTCCTGTACTTGGTGCACATGTCGGTGGCTCTACCTCACCAGCAAAATCAGCAGCCACCCTCTTGAGACCACGAATGTTGATGGAATCATCCACCATATTTCTTCTGCAGCGTGCTTCACACGGATGCTCACAGATAAAACCGCAAGTTGTTGGAAATGGATTATCTTTTCGGATTAAACGGATAGCATCTGCATATCTGCCTTCTCCTACAAGCGCTATGTAACCCGGAATATCTACATGTGCCGGACACAAAGATACACACGGTACCGGCTGATTATATGTACAGGTACATCTTCCATTTTTAATATGCTCCACATAATCATCACGGTATCCGATCAGTCCCTTATATACCATATTTGCAGCTTCATACCCAATGGCACAATCGGCTGACTCCATGATAGACAAGGCGGTCTGCTCCATAACATCCAATGTCTCCATAGTTGCTTTTCCATCAAGAACATCCTTGATAAAATGGTTTAACTGTCCCAGCCCTATACGACACGGAACACATTTTCCACATGTCTGCGCATGGCATAATTCCAAAAATGCACGTGACATGTCTACCGGGCATAATCCCGGTGGGCTGGATTCAATTCTTCGCTCTAAGTCTTTATACAATCCTTCCATTACAATTCTGGCTCTCTTAGGCGAAGCGATCTCTAACCTACTCATTAACAACATCCCTTCTTTCTTTTTTCTGGTTTAATACACAGTTTATTTATTATATCACTATATTTTCGGTTTGTATTTAGTTTTTCGATAAGTAGATTATTTAACGATAATGGGGACGTGGGATTTTCATTTTCCTCCGTCCCAGATTAAAATTGCAGTGTTCCTTTTTATTTGTTTTTGTATAGAAAAAAGCGAAGAAACCTAAATTTCTTCGCTTTATAAATCAACTATATCTATCTTACTTTTTTTCTAACTGTTAATGTAACAACAACTGCTGCACATAACATCATCAAAATTGCCCAGATTCCGATATTTGAATTATCGCCTGTTTGTACCGTTTTAGAAGTATTGGCTTTATCATTGGAATTTTTTGTTGTGTTTCCATTTGTGTTGGTATTATCTTTATTTCCGCTATTGCCATCTTCTTTATCAATAACCGTATCTTTTTCCCATACTGCTGTATACACTGCATTGTCGGTTACTGTCAGTTCAACTTTTGGATTCCATCCCTTAAATGTATAACCTTTACGAGTAGGTGTACCGTTAAATTCCGGTGTTGCTAACCCACTTAATACTTCTGTTTTCTGATCAGCGAATATTTCTTCGTCTTCTACGCCATCTGTATAGGTTACTGTATATTTAGGTTCCTGCGCATCGTCTATGCCATTGCCATTTTTATCCTCTGCCCATGTTGCAGCATATGTAGCATCTTTTGTTACCTTTTCTTCTACATCCGGATCCCAGCCAGTAAATATGTATCCCTCACGGGTCGTACTTCCACTAAATGCTGGTGTGTCTGCATCTTCATATTCTGTATATGTCTGATCTGCAAACACTTCTTCATCGTCCACGCCATCCGTATATGTTACAGTATAAGTAGGTATTTTTTCAAATTTTGCATACACATTATATGTCAAAGGGTATAAAACTGATTCTCCTACAGATAAAAGACGATTGAGCTGAATCATGTCATTATCAGGACTTGAAACATATGCTGTCTTCGCATTGTCTACAACCGTTCCATCTGAGCTACATGAACTTACTCTGTAAAACGTTCCGAGTCGACTTCCTCTAAAGCTTGTGCGCTGGGAATCATTTGGAGCTACTCCATTTCCAGCCAACCACATTTCACACGTCAATTCATAACTAAATCCAACAAATCTATACCCCTCATCAGCTACCGCTTGGTACTGTTTATATCCCAATAGTTGGCTAAACGTTTTATCATCATTTTCACCAATCTTATTTACCGTACCACCTTCTGTTGCATATATATTAATATGGCAAGATCCATCCACCGATGTATATGCCAGACCATCTACTGGTGTATATTCTTCGCTTCCTTCCGCAAATACTTCTCCTGGCACTAACATAACTGCAAGCAACATTACAGTGATAATGCTCATAATTTTCTTTCTCATACTCTTTTTCATACTCTTTATCCCCATATGTTAAATATTAATAAGATACTCTTTTATAATATCACAAATGAAATACAAATTCAACAAAAAGGAATCCTAATTATCTAGAATTCCTTTTTAGCCCATAATATTATACAAGTTCAATCAGAACTTCCATTGCTGCATCACCTTTACGCTGACCGATCTTTACGATTCTTGTGTAACCACCGTTACGGTTCTCGTATTTTGGTGCAATTTCGTCAAAGAGTTTTGCAACAAGATCAACTTCTTTTGTATTTTTCTTTCTTCCAGCTGGAGTTGTCGGAACTTCTTTTACTGGGTAAAGAACTTTCAACATCTCACGACGAGCGTGAAGTCTGCTTGGCATATCTTTCTTGATCTTCTTCTCAACTTCGTCATATACAGTAACTTTCTTACCGTCTACAACCTCTTTTACTCTCTTGCCATCTTTGTCCTTGCGGGCAACTTTAGCTTTTACAGTAACTTCTTCAAAGTTGTCTTTTTCTTTTACTGCCATTGCAATAAGGCCTTCAGCGATCTTGCGGATCTCTTTTGCCTTAGCTTCTGTAGTAACGATCTTGCCGTTGTTAAGCAATGCTGTTACCTGGTTTCTCAATAATGCTTTTCTCTGGCTTGATGTTCTGCCAAGTTTTCTATATTTTGCCATTTTTCAAATCCTCCATTAATAACACTTGGTTATGCTTCTTCGGGCTTACTAGCCAAATGCTTCACCACGCACTTCGGGCTTACTGGTGAAAATCATTTTGATGGAAGTCCTTCTTACTAAATCGCACTTCGCTTACACTCGCGCTCATTAAGTTCCGAAGGACAGAGTTCACACTAAACTCATGCTTCGCTTACAGCTTGCATTCGTTAAGTGTTCTACTCTTCGCCTCTGCTTAAGCTTAATCCTAATTCATCTAATTTTGCAAGTACTTCTTCCAAAGACTTACGTCCAAGGTTACGTACTTTCATCATATCTTCCGGTGTTCTGTTCGTAAGTTCTTCTACAGTATTAATTCCTGCTCTCTTCAGGCAGTTGTAAGAACGAACAGATAATTCTAATTCGTCAATACTCATTTCAAGAACTTTTTCTTTTTCATCATCTTCTTTTTCAATCATTACTTCAGCAGCCTGAGCCACTTCAGACAGGTCGATAAAGAGTTTCAGATGTTCGCTTAACACTTTTGCAGCCAGGCTGACTGCTTCATCCGGAAGCAGTGTACCATTAGTGTACACATCTAATGTCAACTTATCAAAGTCTGTAATCTGTCCAACACGTGTGTTTTCAACAGTGAGGTTCACACGTTCCACCGGGGTGTAAATAGAATCGATTGGAATTACTGCAATTGGTAATTCATCGTTTTTATTTTTATCAGAACTTACATACCCTCTGCCCTTTGTAATGGTGAGTTCCATGTATAATTTGCTGTCTGCCCCGCCGTTTAATGTTGCAATAACGGTCTCTGGATTCATGATCTCGATATCCTGATCCACCTGGATGTCCGCTGCCGTAACAACGCCTTCTCCTTCGAATTCAATATAAGCTGTCTTCGGTTCATCTGTCTCAGATGTATTCTTGATAGCCAAAGATTTCAAGTTCATGATAATCTCAGTAACATCTTCCTTAACACCCGGAATAGAACTGAACTCATGAAGAACACCATCAATCTTTACCTGGCTGATTGCAGCTCCTGGCAAAGATGAAAGCATAATTCTTCTAAGAGAGTTTCCTAATGTTGTACCATAACCTCTTTCCAGCGGTTCTACAACAAATCTTCCATACTTTTTATCTTCTGAAATCTCAGTTATTTCAATGTTGGGTTTATTAAAATCAAACACTAAGTCCACCTCCTGTGGTGTTACGGGTTATTATTTAGAATATAATTCGACGATTAACATCTCATCTACAGGAACATCAATTTCTTCACGTCTTGGAAGTTCTTTTACTGTTCCTTTCAGGTTCTCAAGATCAGCTTCTAACCATTCTGGAACCAGACGTCCGCCTGTAACCTCAACGATTTCTTTATATCTTGGTGAGCTCTTCTTAGATTCTTTGATTTCAATTACATCGCCTGCTTTGATCAGGTAAGATGGAATGTTGATCTGCTTTCCATTTACAAGAACATGCTTGTGATCAACGATCTGTCTAGCTTCACGTCTTGTTCTTGCAAGACCCAGACGGAATACTACGTTATCTAATCTGGATTCCAGCATTTTCATCAGGTTATCACCTGTCATACCACTCATACGCTGAGCTTTCTCAAAGTAGTTTCTGAAAGGTTTCTCTAATACACCATAGATAAATTTAGCTTTCTGTTTTTCACGTAACTGAAGACCATACTCGCTCATTTTTCTATTTGATCTTTTCAACTGTCTGTTAGACTTTTTATCAATTCCTAAATATACCGGATCCATACCAAGGGATCTGCATCTTTTAAGAACCGGAACTCTATTTACTGCCATGTTTTTGTTTTCCTCCTATTTAAATTCGGATAAATCAATCCGTCAACGTGAACTATTAATTGATAATTAGACTCTTCTGCGTTTCGGTGGACGGCAACCATTGTGTGGTACTGGAGTAACATCCTTAATGCTTGTTACATCGATTCCACATGCCTGAAGGGCACGGATTGCTGCTTCTCTACCTGAACCTGGTCCTTTAACCATTACGTCAACTGATTTCAAACCATGTACCAATGCTGCTTTAGCTGCTGTCTCAGCTGCCATCTGAGCTGCATAAGGGGTAGATTTCCTTGAACCTCTAAATCCCAGACCGCCTGCACTTGCCCATGAAAGAGCATTTCCCTGTGCATCTGTTAAAGTAACGATTGTGTTATTAAAAGATGACTGGATGTGAGCCTGTCCGTGTTCAACGTTTTTCTTGACACGTTTCTTTGTCACTTTCTTTGTAACTTTCTTTGCCATAATAAAACTAACCTACACTTTCTTTTTTTTGGTATGTTCGCTCAGCTAAGCTCATGCTATGCATTCGCTAAGATTCGCGAACGGCCTCGCACTAAATTCGAGCTGCATTTTTAACTTGCTCTCACTAAGTTGCTTTCAGCCTATTTCTTCTTATTTGCTACTGTTCTCTTAGGACCTTTTCTTGTTCTTGCATTTGTCTTAGTCTTCTGACCACGAACCGGAAGTCCTTTTCTGTGACGGATTCCTCTATAGCATCCGATCTCCTGCAATCTCTTGATGTTCAGAGCGATCTCTCTACGAAGATCACCTTCTACTACCTGAGTCTCATCAATTACTGCACTAATTTTCTTTACATCTTCGTCTGTAAGATCTCTACAGCGAATATCAGGATCAACTCCTGCCTGTGCTAAAATACGGGTTGCACTCGGTCTACCGATTCCGTAGATATAAGTTAATCCGATCTCAACACGTTTGTCTCTTGGTAAATCTACACCTGCTATACGAGCCATGTGAATTTCCTCCATTTTCTTTTTGATTTTTTTACATCGACTTTAATAGGGGTTCTGCCTTAGCATTACCCAGGCATGTTCGGTATCCATGCCCTTTCCGGCCACCGTATGAACGGTAATGACGGGCCGGCATTAGAAGCAATATACGAGGAAAAGCACCGGCTACAGGTGTTCCTTGTATATCAAATAGTCTACACACCTCCTGGCGTGTCTACTATCAGCCGCCTAATTTGTTCATAAACATAAGAATGTTCGATTTGCTCTGCTCATCGAACGGCCTTCTCACTGAGTGTTCAGTGCCTATCCCTGTCTTTGTTTATGCTTCGGATTTTCGCAGATAATGCGAATGCTTCCTTTTCTTTTAATAACTTTACATTTTTCGCAAATTGGTTTTACTGATGATCTAACCTTCACGGGGGATCCTCCTTTCATCCATTGCTATGTCTATAGTTCTCTCACATCCTGAATGCTTAAAAATACGCATCAATATTAAAGCACCCAAAAACGTGCTTATATAGTATAACACTTGTTGTCAAACAAAGTCAATAGATAATTTTATATTATTTATCTCTCCAGATAATTCTTCCCTTTGAGAGGTCATATGGAGATAATTCCAATGTTACCTTATCGCCAGGTAAGATTTTGATAAAGTTCATTCTCAGCTTTCCACTGATATGTGCAAGTACCTGATGGCCATTCTCTAACTCAACCTGGAACATTGCGTTCGGTAATTTTTCTACTACAGTTCCTTCAATTTCAATAACGTCAGCTTTTGACATGTTTTATTCCTCCTGATTTTTTCCTTCTTTATTCCATTCCTTAAGTATCCGTTTGATTGCTACGTCATCAATTGCGGTGACATCATATTTTTTGCAAATAATCTGAACATGTTTTTTCTTTTTTCTTTTTAACTTATCTAATGTTCTAATTCTGCCATCCGCTAAATATACATATGTGTCGTCAATGTCCATTATAACATAAACCTTACCGGTGTCATGACCCGCTTTTGATTTTGCAAGCATTCCTGTCTGATATCTGTCCATAACTGCGTCTCCTAGCTGTCTTGGGTCAAGGTTAAAAGTATCGGTTCATCTTTGGTAATTAATACCGTGTTTTCATAATGCGCTGAAAGTGAGCGGTCTCTGGATACAACAGTCCAGTCGTCATCTAACCAGTCAACCTCCCAGGTTCCTATGTTAATCATCGGTTCAATTGCCAAAGTCATTCCGGCTTTCAGCTTTACACCTTTTCTGTTCATCTTATAATTCGGTATTTCAGGAGCTTCATGCAACGCAGTCCCAATTCCATGTCCGCACAGATCACGAACGACTCCATAACCACGCTCCTGCGCATAATTGCCAATTGCTGCCGAAATGTCAAATAAATAATTGCCTTCTTTTGCGTATTTTATACCTTCAAAGAAGCATTCTCTGGTTATTCTAATCAGATCTTCTGCTTCCTTGCTGATTGTTCCGATGCCGTGAGTTCTCGCGGCATCGGAATGATATCCTTTGTAAATGACTCCGGCATCCAGGCTGACAATATCACCTTCACGAATAATTCGATGCTTGTCAGGAATTCCATGAACCACTTCCTCATTCACAGATACACAGATAGATGCTGGATATCCATTATAATTAAGAAATGATGGAATACAACCGTAACTGCGGATGATTTCTTCACCCAGACGATCGATATCCTTGGTACTCATTCCTGGTCGCAGAGCCTTTCCTAATTCGTTATGAACAATTTCCAATATACGTCCGGCTTCAGTCATTAATTCAATTTCTCTGGACGATTTGATTGTGATTGGCATGTTCTTATTCTCCTAAAATATCTACAATTGCCTGGAATACATCATTAATATCAATCGTTCCATCAACAGTTTTCAAAATTCCGGCATTTGTATAGTAATCAATCAATGGCTGTGTCTGCTCATGATATACTCCAAGACGTTTTTTTACAGTCTCTGGTTTATCATCATCTCTGAGAATCAGCTCTTTGCCACAGACATCACAGACTCCTTCTACTTTTGTTGGTGCATATTCCAAATGATATGTAGCTCCACATCCAACACAAGCACGTCTTCCGCCCATGCGACGGACAATATTCTCATCTGGAACATCTACATCAATTGCATAATCAACTTTCTGTCCCAGTTCAGTGAGCGCTTTATCAAGTGCTTCTGCCTGTGGGATTGTTCTCGGAAATCCGTCAAGAACATATCCATTCTTACAATCTTCCTGATTCACACGATCTACGACCAGATCTACAACCAGTTCATCTGGAACTAAAAGTCCCTGATCCATGTAAGTTTTTGCCTTTTTCCCCAACTCAGTACCATTTTTAATGTTCGCTCTAAAGATGTCACCAGTTGAAATGTGAGGAATGTCGTACTTTGCTGCAATTTTCTTTGCCTGAGTTCCCTTGCCCGCACCAGGGGCACCTAACATAATAATTTTCATATGGGTGTTCCTCCTTTATAGTATTTTAACCCGCGAAAAAAATTCCGCGAGTCAAAATCATTCGTTCATTAACTATTCAAAAATCCTTTATAATTGCGAACAAGTGTCTGTGATTCGATTTGTTTCATAGTTTCCAGAATAACACTGACAATAATGATCAACGATGTACCTCCGAACGATACACTTGCTCCCAGCCATCCATTGAAGAAAATCGGGATAATCTGTATAACTACAAGACCACATGCTCCAATAAATATAATATAATTCAATATCTTGGTCAGATATTCAACCGTTGGTTTTCCCGGACGAATACCTGGAATAAAGCCGCCATTTTTCTTCATATTATTTGCAATCTCTAACGGATTAAATGTAATGGACGTATAGAAATATGCAAAAAAAACAGTCAGAATAATGTATACAATTAATCCCCAAGTATATCTCAAATGCTCTGGATTACACCAGTTGCCCTGATTCATTCCTCGTAAAATCTCGCTGCCAATTCCAGTCCCATTTCCTTTGCCCATGAATGAAGCAATTACGATCGGGAACTGCATTAATGAGGATGCAAAGATAATAGGAATTACACCAGCAGTATTTACTTTCAAAGGAATGTTGCTGGACTGTCCACCATAAGTTTTTCTACCAACAACTTTCTGAGAATACTGTACCGCAATCCTTCTTTCACCATCCTGAAGAATAACGACAAATACGACAAGAGCTACGATGATTGCAACGATAACAAGGACTGCAAGTCCTGCAGATGCAATCGGTTTTTCCTTAACGAATTGCTCAAACAGTGAATTCATATCACTAGGTATACGTGAGATAATATTAATTACAAGCACGATGGAAATACCATTTCCTACGCCCTTTTCTGTAATTCTCTCACCGATCCACATCAAGAATGCAGATCCTGCTGTAAGTGTCAGAACTACAATTGCAGCATTTACAAAATTGTATTCTTTCAATAATCCCTGACGTCCGAATCCGACTGCCATGGCAGTAGACTCAAACAGAGCAAGTCCTACTGTCAGATAACGAGTGATAGCTACAATCTTCTTTCTTCCATCTTCTCCTTCTTTTTGCATTTCTTCAAGTTTTGGAATTGCAATTGTAAGAAGCTGCATGATAATGGAAGATGTAATGTACGGCGTAATACTCAGAGCAAATATAGACATCTGCTCAAAAGAGCCACCGGTGAAAGCGTTAAACAAATTAAACGCTTCACCAGTGTTCTGTGCAAAAAATTCCTTAATATAATCGGCATTCACGCCCGGTGTCGGCAACTGTGATCCGATTCTTATCACGATTAACATTAAAAACGTATATCCGATTTTCTTGCGAATATCCTTAATTTGAAATGCCTTTCGGAATGTTTCTAACATTAGATCACCTCTGCTTTTCCACCTAAAGCCTCAATCTTTTCTACTGCGCCTGCACTAAATGCATTTGCCTGTACTGTAAGTTTCTTTGTAAGTTCGCCATTTCCAAGAATCTTAACACCATCTCTTGGATTCTTAACGATACCCTGTTCGATCAGAGTCTCTACAGAAACAACAGCATCATTATCAAATACCTCAAGAGCGCTTACATTAATACCAACGATTGTCTTAGAGTTTCTGTTCGTGAAACCTCTCTTTGGTATTCTTCTATATAATGGCATCTGACCACCTTCGAAACCTGGTCTTGTTGCTCCAGAACGAGCTTTCTGACCTTTGTGTCCCTTACCAGCTGTCTTACCATTTCCAGAACCGTGTCCACGTCCTCTTCTGAAATTATCACTCTGTTTTGCTCCATCAGCAGGTCTTAAGTTTGATAAATCCATTGTGACACCTCCTTATCCGAATTATTACTTATGCTTCTTCTACTTTTACCAGGTGTTGAACCTGCTTAATCATACCTCTTGTTGCTGCATTATCCGGCAGTTCAACTGTCTTGTTTACTTTTCTTAAGCCTAATGCTTCAACAGTCTTCTTATGCTTTGGTACAGCACCAATTGTAGATTTTACTAATGTAACTTTTAAGTTTGCCATCTTCATCTACCTCCTTAGCCTAAGATCTCTTCAACAGATTTACCGCGAAGCTTAGCAACCTCTTCCGGAGTCTTTACCTGACGTAATCCATCGATCGTAGCCAGAACAACATTCTGTTTGTTGTTAGAACCAAGAGATTTTGTACGGATATTCTTGATTCCTGCCATCTCGATTACGGCACGTGCCGGACCACCGGCGATAACTCCAGTACCTTCTGGAGCTTTCTTAAGTAATACGGAAGCTCCTCCGAATTTACCGATAAAATCATGTGTAATACTTTCATTTTCATCTAATGCTACAGAGATGAGGTTTTTAGCTGCATCTTCTTTTCCTTTGCGGATTGCTTCCGGAATTTCTGTAGCTTTTCCTAAACCTGCACCAACATGGCCATTTCCGTCGCCAACAACTACTAAAGCTGTGAATCTCATATTACGGCCACCTTTAACAACTTTGGTTACACGTTTAATTGATACTACTTTTTCATTTAATTCTAACTGACTAGCATCAATACGTTCTTGTTTCATGTGTGCTCCTCCTTCTAGAAATTCAACCCAGCTTCTCTAGCTGCGTCTGCTAATGCCTGAATCTTGCCCTGGTAAATAAATCCGCCTCTATCGAAGACAACGTCTTTAATACCTTTTTCCAACGCTTTCTCAGCAATTACTTTACCAAGATATGCTGCTGCTTCAACGTTGTTTGTTTTCTCTAAGTTTGCTTTCACATCTTTCTGAAGAGTGGATGCGGAAACCAGGGTATTGTGAGCTGTATCATCAATGATCTGAGCATACATATGATTGTTACTTCTAAATACCGCTAGACGTGGGCACTCAGCAGTACCGCTCAAACGGTTACGTAATTTTCTGTGTTTGTTAACACGAACGACACTTCTTGATTTTTTGCTAACCATTTTTACACTCTCCTTTCTTATTTCTTACCTGTCTTGCCGACTTTACGTCTGATTACTTCATCAGCATACTTAATACCTTTGCCCTTATATGGCTCAGGTCTTCTCTTATCTCTGATCTCAGCTGCATACTGACCTACTTTTTCTTTGCTGATACCTTTTACGATAATCTTGTTCTGTCCTTCTACAACAGTCTCAAGACCTTCTGGATCAACCATTTCTACTGGATGAGAATATCCAAGGTTCAGTGTCAGTTTGTTTCCAGACTTTGCTGCTCTATATCCAACACCGTTAACTTCCAGAACTTTTTCATATCCGTTCGTTACACCAACAACCATGTTGTTGATCAGTGTTCTTGTAAGACCATGTAAGGATTTCATTTTCTTTAAATCGTTTGGTCTTGTTACAACTACTTCTTCACCTTCTACTTTGATTTCCATCTCTGTAGGAAGTTCTCTTACGAGTGTTCCCTTTGGACCTTTTACAGTCACTACATTATTCTCTGCAATTTCAACAGTTACGCCTGCTGGGATTGCTACTGGCAGTCTTCCTATACGTGACATTGCCTTATCCTCCTTAACTTAAATTTTCGGAATGGGTCACACCCACTCTGTTTTCAGTTACATTGAGCACTTGGTGAGGTATTCTCGAACCTAGTGCGAAAGTACACCTCGTCCACTTGGTGAGGTTCTCTTGAACCTAGTGTCGATGGTGTTTCCTTAGTCATTTGTTACCAAATATAGCAAAGAACTTCTCCACCTACGCCAAGTTTTCTTGCTTCTTTGTCTGTGATTACGCCTTGGTTTGTGGAAATGATTGCTGTTCCAAGTCCGCCAAATACCTTTGGTACATTAGCGCTACTAGCGTATACACGAAGTCCAGGTTTAGAGATTCTCTTAAGACCTGTAATAACTTTTTCATTCTTGTCTGCGCCATATTTTAATGTAATATGGATTGTTTTAAATACTCCATCTTCAATGATGTCATATTTCTCGATATATCCTTCATCCAATAAGATATTAGCAATAGCAAGCTTCATCTTAGAAGATGGTACATCTACTGTATCATGTTTAGCAGTATTTGCATTACGAATTCTTGTAAGCATATCTGCGATTGGATCGCTCATAGTCATGAATTGTTTTCCTCCTTTTCTAAGTGTTCAGGGCCTACCAACTAGATTTTTTAACTCCAGGGATCTGTCCTTTATATGCCAATTCGCGGAAGCAAACACGGCAGATACCATATTTTCTCAAATATGCATGTGGACGTCCACAGATTCTGCAGCGATTGTATTCTCTGGTAGAGAATTTCTGGTTACGCTGCTGTTTAACTTTCATTGCTGTCTTAGCCATAATTTACCTCCTTATTTTGTAAATGGCATGTTGAACTGTTTCAACAATTCACGCGCCTCTTCATCTGTTTTAGCGGTTGTAACGAAGATGATATCCATACCTCTTACCTTATCAACCTTATCATATTCGATCTCAGGGAAGATCAACTGCTCTTTGATTCCAAGAGCATAGTTTCCTCTTCCGTCAAATGCGTTAGGGTTTACACCTCTAAAGTCACGTACACGAGGAAGTGCAAGGTTGATCAGACGATCAACGAACTCATACATCTTTTCTCCTCTTAAGGTAACTTTACATCCAATTGCCATTCCTTCTCTGATCTTGAAGTTAGCAACTGATTTTTTTGCTCTACAGATAACAGCTTTCTGTCCTGTGATCTTCTCAAGATCAGCTACTGCTGAATCTAAAAGTTTTGCGTTATCTTTTGCTTCGCCAACACCCATGTTGATTACAACTTTATCGAGTTTTGGCACTTCCATAATATTTTTATAACCGAACTTCTTATTCATTGCATCAATGATTTCGTTCTGGTATTGTTCTTTCAGTCTACTCAAAGCTTATGGCCCTCCTTCCTCAGATTAATCAATAACTTCGCCTGTTGATTTAGCGTAACGAACCTTCTTATCTCCGTCCATTTTGATGCCCACTCTTGTTGCTTTTCCCTTGTGAACATACATTACATTAGAAGCATCGATAGGTCCTTCCTGATGAACGATTCCACCATTCTGGTTATTCATACTTGGTTTTGTGTGCTTTGTCAACATGTTGACACCTTCAACAACAACCTTACCAGCTTTCTGGTTTACAGCAATAACTTTGCCTTCTTTGTCTTTATCTTTACCAGCGATAACCTTAACAGTGTCGCCTTTTTTGATTTTTAACATTGACATCTTGCGCACCTCCTTATAGTACTTCCGGAGCCAGGGAAACAATTCTCATGAACTGTTTGTCACGGAGCTCTCTTGCTACTGGTCCAAAAATACGGGTTCCTCTTGGTGTCTTATCATCTTTTATAATTACAGCAGCATTTTCGTCGAAACGGATATAAGAACCATCTTTACGACGAGTACTATTTACAGTACGAACAACTACAGCTTTTACTACATCGCCTTTTTTAACAACGCCGCCTGGTGTTGCATCTTTAACAGTCGCAATGATCACATCACCGATACTTGCATATCTTCTTGTTGAACCGCCCATAACACGAATACACAGTAATTCTTTTGCACCTGTGTTGTCTGCTACTTTCAGTCTGCTTTCTTGCTGTATCATGCAGGTTTCCCTCCTTATACTATTTCACTTTTTCCATAACTTCAACAAGTCTCCATCTCTTATCCTTAGAGAGTGGTCTTGTTTCCATAACTTTTACTTTGTCGCCGATGTTGCACTCGTTATTCTCATCATGTGCTTTCAACTTGTAAGTTCTCTTTACGATTTTTTTGTAAAGTGGATGCTTTACATGATCTTCAACTGCAACAACTATGGTCTTATCCATTTTATTACTGATAACCTTACCCACACGGGTTTTTCTAAGATTTCTTTCCACAGTCTATACTCCTTTCAGCATGAAATGAAGTTCTATTTGCCACTTTTTTCCGTAATCACTGTCTGGATTCTGGCAATATTTCTTCTTACTTCTTTGATTCTGCTTGTATTATCTAACTGATTTGTTGCGTTCTGGAATCTTAAGTTAAAAAGTTCCTTTTTAGCAGCTACTAATTCTTCGTTCAGCTCTGCAGCTGATTTTGTCTTTAAATCTTCTACAAATGCATTAATTTTCACTGTTATCACCGCCTTCTAAGTCTGCGCGAGAAACTACTTTACATTTACATGGCAGCTTGTGTGTTGCCAGACGAAGTGCTTCTCTTGCAACTTCTTCTGATACGCCAGCGATCTCGAACATTACGCGACCCGGCTTAACAACTGCTACCCAGTATTCTAAGGTTCCTTTTCCAGAACCCATACGTGTTTCAGCTGGTTTCGTAGTTACAGGTTTATCTGGGAATATTTTGATCCAAACTTTACCACCACGTTTGATATAACGTGTCATAGCGATACGGGCAGCTTCGATCTGGTTTGAACGGATCCAGCAAGGTTCCATTGCAACGATACCATATTCACCATTTGTAATCTTGTTTCCGCGAAGTGCTTTACCCTTCATGGAACCACGGAATTGTTTACGACGTTTTACTCTTTTTGGCATTAACATGATTATCTATCTCCTTCCTTTGCTGCTTTTTCCGGAAGAACTTCGCCCTTGTAAATCCATACCTTAACACCAACTTTTCCATAAGTTGTGTCAGCTTCAGCGAATCCGTAGTCGATATCTGCTCTCAGTGTCTGAAGAGGAATTGTTCCTTCACTGTAGAACTCTGTACGAGCCATATCTGCTCCGCCAAGACGTCCTGACACAGATGTCTTAACACCAAGTGCTCCGGCTTTCATTGTTCTTGACATACAAGATTTCATTGCACGTCTGAAAGAGATACGGTTCTCAAGCTGTAATGCGATGTTTTCTGCTACTAACTGAGCATCTTTATCCGGTCTCTTGATTTCCTTAATATCAACGATTAATTTCTTATTAGTAAACTGTGCTAATTCACCTTTTACTTTTTCGATTTCTGCTCCACCTTTACCGATTACTACACCAGGTTTTGCTGTATAAATAATGATTTTTACGCGGTCAGATGC
Organism: Bariatricus sp. SGI.019; assembly: GCF_050315235.1. Lineage (NCBI taxonomy): Bacteria > Bacillati > Bacillota > Clostridia > Lachnospirales > Lachnospiraceae > Bariatricus > Bariatricus sp. SGI.019. Next base: position 74,260 of record NZ_JBNPOQ010000001.1, read on the forward strand.
TCTTTCGATCTCAATCTTAGAAACACCGGCGCTGTATAATCTCTTCTTAAGATACGTTCTGATTTCATGGTCTTCTACTAAGTAGTCTGCAAAATCTTTTTCTGCATACCATCTAGAGTCCCAGTCTTTGATAACACCGACTCTTAAGCCATGAGGATTAACTTTCTGTCCCATGATTGCCCTCCTTATCTTTCATCAAGCACAAGTGTAATGTGGCTCATTCTCTTCTCGATTCTGTAAGCTCTTCCCTGTGCTCTAGGTCTGATTCTCTTCATTGTTGGTCCTTTGTTTGCATAAGCCTCTGCAATATAAAGATTCTCAACATTCATACCGTTGTTGTTTTCAGCATTTGCAATTGCTGACTCCAATAATTTCTTTATTAAACTAGAAGCATATCTTGGATTGTAAGTTAAAATACCAAGTGCTGTTGTTACATCCTTACCTCTGATGGCATCTAATACGTAGCATGCTTTCTGAACAGAAACTCTTGCATAAGATAACTTAGCAGAAGGTCTTGTATCTTTGTTAGCATTTCTCTCTCTCTTGATTTGGGATCTATGTCCTTTTGCCATGGATGAACCCTCCTTTCACAATGTAATTATCTAACTTTTGATTTCTTTTCGTCTTTTCCATGTCCTCTGTATGTTCTGGTTGCCACGAACTCTCCGAGTTTGTGTCCAACCATATCTTCTGTTACATATACAGGTACATGTTTTCTTCCGTCATGAACGGCAATTGTATGTCCAACCATGCTTGGGAAGATTGTAGAACGACGAGACCATGTCTTAATTACGGACTTGTCTCCAGAAGCGTTCATAGCATCAACCTTCTTGAGCAGGCTTGCGTCTGCGAATGGTCCTTTTTTAATTGAACGTGCCATAGGTTATAACCTCCTTAATTATTTAATAGCTTTACCATCTCTTCTTCTTACAATCATCTTGTTAGAAGCTTTATTTTTCTTTCTTGTCTTAAGACCAAGTGCTGGTTTACCCCAAGGTGTACACGGACCCGGACGACCGATTCCTGTCTTACCTTCACCACCACCATGCGGATGGTCATTCGGGTTCATAACAGAACCACGAACTGTAGGTCTGATACCCATGTGACGTTTACGTCCTGCTTTACCAATGTTGATCAGGTTGTGATCCCCATTTCCTACAACTCCAACAGATGCACGGCACTCGATTGGTACCATTCTCATCTCTCCTGATGGAAGTCGAAGTGTTGCATATTTTCCTTCTTTTGCCATTAACTGTGCGCTGTTACCTGCTGAACGAACCAGCTGTCCGCCCTTTCCAGGATGAAGCTCAATGTTGTGTACCTGAGTACCTACAGGAATCTCAGAAAGTGGAAGACAGTTACCGATCAATACTTCTGCTTCTGGTCCATTCATAACTTTCCAGCCTACCTGTAACCCTGCTGGTGCAAGGATATATGCTTTTTCACCATCTTCATAGCAGATAAGAGCGATATTAGCTGTTCTGTTTGGATCGTACTCGATGCCAAGAACTGTAGCAGCAATTCCGTCTTTTCTTCTCTTGAAGTCGATTACTCTATATTTCTTCTTAGCTCCGCCTCCGCGGTGTCTAACTGTAATTTTACCTTGATTATTACGTCCTGCCTGTCTGCTCTTTGGAGCTAACAGAGATTTTTCTGGAGTTGTCTTTGTGATTTCTGAGAAATCAGATCCAGTCATCTGTCTTCTGGAAGGCGTATATGGGCGATATGTTTTAATTCCCATGATTGCTTCTCCTTTCAAATTCTAATTATTAATATCACGGATTTGCACCGTATGATTGTTCGGATGTATTCGCTTCGCAAGGTTCAAAAAAACCTCGCCAAACCCACCGAACGGGATCCGACTAAGCTTCAGCAAGTCTTATAATCCCTCGAAGATCTCGATATCTGCGCTGTCTTCTGTTAACTGAACGATAGCCTTCTTTGTATTGGCTGTCTTTCCAAACTGCATAGTTCCACGAACTCTTTTTTTCTTACCTTCACAGTTCATTGTGTTAACACTTTTCACTTTTGTACCGTTGAACATCTTTTCAACAGCTTCTTTTACCTGAGACTTTGTTGCTTCTGGGTGTACCAAGAAAGTATATTTCTTTTCTCCCATAAGTTCCATACTCTTTTCTGTTACAACTGGTTTAAGGATTACATCATAATACTGAACGTTTGCCATTATGCGTACACCTCCTCGATATTAGCAACAGCAGCTTTCGTTGCGATTACTGTGTTGTATTTTAAGATATCGTACACATTGATCGTATTAGTCTTTGCAGTCTTAACATCAGCAATGTTTCTTGCAGAGATCTCTGCATTTGTATTGCCATCTTCTAATACTACTAATGCTTTAGATACATCTAAGTTCTTCAGAATGTTTGCGAAATTCTTTGTCTTGATCTCATCAAATTTGATTTCGTCAACAACGATGAATTTGTTTTCTTCTACTTTTGCTGTAAGAGCTGATTTAAGAGCCGCTCTTTTCTCTTTCTTATTCATCTTGAATGAATAATCTCTCGGTACCGGAGCAAACACTACTCCACCGCCTGTCCACTGCGGAGCTCTTGTAGAACCCTGTCTAGCATGACCTGTTCCTTTTTGTCTCCATGGTTTTCTTCCGCCACCAGAAACTTCAGAACGTGTTTTTGCTTTCTGTGTTCCCTGACGTTTATTTGCAAGCTGGTTAACAACAGCCATGTGTACCAGATGTTCATTTACTTCAACACCGAATACAGCATCGCTTAAATCGATTGTTCCAACTTCTTTACCTTCGATATTATAAACGGATACGTTTGCCATCTTAAGTCTTCCTCCTTCCTTCGCCAAAGCTTAGTTAGCCTTTACTGCTTCTTTGATAGTTACTAAAGATTTCTTTGGTCCTGGTACAGAACCCTTAACCAAAAGCAAGTTATTCTCAGCATCTACGCGTACGACTTCAAGATTCTGGATCGTAATCTTCTTACTTCCCATGTGTCCCGGCATCTTTTTGCCCTTGAATACTTTACTCGGATCAGAAGCAGCTCCGTTAGAACCTGCATGACGATGGAACTTAGAACCGTGTGTCATTGGTCCTCTATGCTGATTATGTCTCTTGATTGCGCCCTGGAATCCTTTTCCTTTAGAAATTGCAGTAGCATCAATCTTATCTCCCGCCTCAAAAATATCAACCTTGATTTCCTGAGCCAGTTCATATTCAGAAGCATTTTCAAATTTAAATTCTCTCACGAATCTCTTACCAGAAACACCAGCTTTTGCAAAATGTCCCTGTTCAGCTTTTGTCACACCGTGACGATGAACGATTTCTTTCTTACTGCTCTTGTCTTTGTTAACAATTTTGTCTTTCTTGTCAACGAATCCAACCTGAACCGCATCGTAACCATCATTTTCAACAGTTTTGATCTGTGTTACAACACAAGGACCAGCCTGAAGTACAGTTACCGGTGTTAATGTTCCGTCTTCGTTGAAGATCTGAGTCATTCCGACTTTTGTAGCTAAGATAGCTTTCTTCATTATAATTACCTCCTGTGATTTACAGCGGAACGCCGCTTGGACGTTCATCCTAAATTTTAGGAATTACTGCGTTCTACTTATTTTTCATTTTGATATCAATGTAAACACCAGCTGGCATCTCTAATCTAGACAATGCGTCAACAGTCTTCTGTGTTGGTGCAATGATATCGATAAGTCTCTTATGAGTTCTCTGTTCGAACTGTTCTCTGGAATCTTTGTATTTGTGAACCGCTCTTAAGATTGTAACTACTTCTTTCTTAGTTGGAAGTGGTACCGGTCCACTCACCTGTGATCCATTCTTTTTTACAGTTTCGATGATTTTTTTTGCGGATGCATCTACCAACTGATGATCATACGCTTTCAAAGTGATTCTCATTACTTGACTTGCCATAAAAAAAGTCGCCTCCTTTTCGTACTTTTAACTTCAGTACGACAAGCGGTGACTGTACACTCTCCCGTGTGTGTCGTGAGAACCTCACACGTTGTTACCACATCTCAGTGGCTGTTATAGTTTCGTACAGTGACTTGTCGCCAGTTTCCTAACTTGACATTCGCTCCACGGAAAACCTGCCATATCAGGCAGCAACCTCACGCTTCACAGCTATCATGTCACAGCTCTCTTAGTATATCGAATGAATCCATATTTTGCAAGCCTTTTCTTGGATTTATTGTATTTTTTTTAATACAATTCATCTTATTGGTTCTTCTGGCTCTTTAATTCATCTGCAATATACTTATCAGCGCAAAACTTCCTTATTATAATAGGATAAAATTATTTTTTTGTCAAACCAGCCGGCAGTCACATATGCATTTTTCTGCTTTCCTCCTTTACATTCCACTTGCATTCATGTAATTATGTCCTTTCCTTATGCAATTTTTATGTATTTCATTGACTTTTTGCATAAAAATTGGTAGAATTATAGCATGAACAGATGGTATATAATTTAACAAATATTTTCATATCGGGGTGCTTATATTTCATATTATATACTAAGATTTCTGTTTCTATTTTTTTACTTTTAAACAATCTGGAGGGATGAAAAAATGGATGTTATTATGATTTTACGTATCGTGCTGATTATCTTTGTTATCGCATCTGGCGCATATTTTATCAAAGATTTGCTTGCACACAAGGAAGATTTCCAAGGTGGACACTGGGTTCCATTGGCAATCATCGGATGCATCACAAACTTACTTGACACATGGGGAATTGGTTCTTATGCAACTACACAGGCTGGTTTCAAATTCACAAAGTCCAGCCCAGACGAAACAATTCCAGGTACGCTGAATGTTGGTGATACTTTCCCTGTTACATTGGAAGCACTTCTGTTCTTCAGCTTTGTAGATATTGATCCTCTTACTCTGGTACTTATGCTTGCTGCATCTGTTGTTGGTGCTTTAGTTGGAGCTGGTATCGTATGTAAATGGAATCTTAAGATGGTTCGTTTAGGTCTTGGTGTTGGTCTTCTTATCCTTGCAATCGTTCTTGCTTGTAAGAATGCAGGAATTGGACCATTCGGTGTAAGTGGTGAAGCTCTTGGTCTTACAGGTATTAAGTTAGTAATTGGTGTTGTTGTTAACTTCTTCCTGGGAGCACTTATGATGATCGGTGTTGGTTTGTATGCTCCTTGTATGGCTCTTTGTGCAGCACTCGGAATGAATATCGGAACTGCTTTCCCAATCATGATGGGATCTTGTGCATTCCTTATGAATGCTGCATGCTTCAAGTTCATCAAAGAAGGTAAGTATGATAGAAAAGCAGCTCTTTGCCTTGCATTGTTCGGATGTGTTGGTGTATTTATCGCTTACAAAGTAGCTTGCTTCTTCTCACTGAAGACATTAACATACATCATTTGTGTAGTTATGATTTACACATCTATTATGTTCTTTAGAGATGCCAACAAGACAGAGGCTTAATCTATATTGAAAATTACATATTGACAACCAAAGGCGGTATTCCTTATATGGAACCGCCTTTTTATTTTATCCCCATTCCATTATATTATACAAATGTTCGTTATATTATTGACATTATTTATATTTTCATGTAAACTACTAATAAGAGATGACCAAGGCCGGTTTCCAATCAGGATACCGGTCTTTTTTGTTTCTGCAATTCATATATTATTTTAAGGAGGATGAGAGATATGAGTGTAGCACATATTTTAATCTTAGTTCTTTGGATACTGACAATTGGTTTTGGTGTTTATTATGTAAAAGACATATTTAAACACAAAGAAGATTTCAAGGAGGTTAAATACGTACCAACTATTATTATTGGTGTGTTAGCTAACTTCTTCGATACTCTTGGTATCGGGAGTTATGCAACTTCAACAACAGCTTTCAAGTTTACAAAGAGTTGTCCTGACGATCTTATCCCTGGTACTTTAAATGTTGCATATGCTATACCAGTTGTTGTGGAAGCTACTGTTTTTATCCAGAAGGTAACAGTTGATCCTTTGACACTTGTTTTGATGATTGGAGCATCTATCTTGGGAGCAGTTATCGGAGCGTCAATTGTATCAAAATGGGATCTTAAGAAAGTACGTATTGCTTTAGGATGCGCATTGATTGCACTGGCTATTGTAATGGTCTGCAAGCTTCTTGGAGTAGGACCTTTTGGTATCATCGGAACTGCAAGTGGATTGACAGGTGTCAAGCTTGTAATTGGCGTACTTGTAAACTTTGTTCTCGGAGCTTTAATGATCGTTGGTCTTGGTCTGTATGCACCTTGTATGGCATTATGTCTGCTTCTTGGATTAAGTGCAGATATTGCTTTCCCAATTATGATGGGTTCTTGTGCTTTCCTGATGCCTTCAGCTGGTATTAAATTTGTAAAAGAAGGAAAATATAATCGTGCAAGTTCTTTAGTACTTACTATTACTGGTGTCATTGGTGTATTGATTGCATGCTTTGTAATCACATCACTTCCACTTACTGTTTTAACATGGGTCGTTACAGTCGTTATGGTTGTATGTGCTTGTATCTTCTTTAAAGATGCATCAAAAGCTTAGCATATTTTGATATATATTCACCATGTTGCATAAAAATAGTTTTTTCTATTGACACTCAAAAATAAAAATGCTATATTTAAAACAACTTAAATGCAAGATAACCAATGGCGGTTTTCCTGACAGGGAAACTGCCTTTTTTGAAAAATCATATGCATTAAGTCAACAACAATTTTGGTTGTTATTGCAGTTGATCCGTTGCCGATCGTTTTCCCCAAGAACGTTCTTGCATCGGTGAACTCCAATTAAATATATACATCCTCTTTATGAGGAGCATTCCCCAGCTTTGTATATACAAAACTGCAATGCAACGAGGAAAACCTCTCAATGACATACCAAAAAGAAAGGGCACGACATACAGGTCGTGCCTTTTCTTTATCATCTGTTATTTCTATTTATTTGTTTTCCTGATCTTTCTTTCTCATCTTAAGCTTCAATAACGCTTTCGCTTTCAGACAGTCAATACGATCCATATTGTTCTCACCGACAACATTTGTCTCTTCACCTGTCGCGCTCTTATTGATATCTACGATCGCATCCAGATAATCATTCACAACTACAAATTGTGCAACCGTACCATTAAAGGTAATTCCCGTAACAGGAATGCCACGCTCACCGATCTGTTCAATCGTATTTGTGTAATCGACATGGCTGTTTCCCCAGCCATCACAGGACAAGATAACACCGTCTGCACGCATACATTCTGCTGCTACAGCCGCTCTCGTACCAACAAGCATCTTGTCTTCGTTACCATCCGGAGAACCGACAAGCATGATTCCCAGCAGATCAAGGTCTGTATCTTCTGCAACTACCTCAAGAAGCGGGTCTCTGAAGTGATGTAATGATGTTTCTTTTGTTGAAGGACCAATTCCCATAATATTCTTCTCCCTTCTTACTGCATGGAACGGATAATTCCGTCTCTATATTCATTCGGTGTAACTATTACCGGCATATTGCCCATATCAATGATGGATTTTGATCCAATCGAGCAAGATGGCTCTTTCGAGAACATATGAGTATCATACATCGCCCCCTGCCCTGCGACCTGTTTGATAATCAAAACACGTTTCTTACCGGGGCGTACTATATCATGATATACATGCTTCTCCGTACACTGATTTCCATTAAATTTTTTCAGTTTTTCTCTGAAAATATTAATGAATTTATCACAAAGCAAATGTGCTTCCGTCGGACCCGGTCTTTCCTGTCCCATACCTGCTGCAAGTGTAACATCGAAGGAAATAATCACATCATTATCTCCCGGAGTACCCGCCTTATTAAGCACGAGCTGCTCTTTTAAGTTACCTTCTGATGATCCAAATTCATGACACTGCTTTCCATTCACATCTACACCGGTAAGCATCACGTATACACCGGTAATTGTATGTGTGATTCCTTCTCCCAATACTCCGAGCACTTTTGTAGAAATCGGAATAATGTCCATGATCGTGTTGGTCCAACGATCATGATCTCCCGGCTGGATTACCTGAATATCAATATCTGTAATATACTTTGCATCCTTTAATAATTCCGGGATAATATCTTTACAAACAGTCATCTTTCCGCCTGTTGTAATATCATTACGATCACCCTCAACAACCGTATCCATATGATATGCTTTAATGGTTAGGCGACGTAATTTCTGTTCCTCAACTGTCATATTTTCTATATCCTCCTTTAGCATTTTTTGCTACGTAAACTCACTTGTCTTTATTTTATCATACCAGTATACAAAATCAATCCTTTTTTATTACTCTTTCTATAATCAATGAAAGAATCTAAAAAGGGAAATGGACAAGCCATTTCCCTCCTGATGTTTGTTGTATATTAGATTTTAGCAACATACTCGAATGGCAATGGAACGATCTTTCCAGGTGTCTGGATCTCAACCAACTGCTCAAGAGTAGCTTTTACGATAGCTGTCTGCTGTTCCACATTGTGAGGACCACCTGCATTAGCACCCATAGGTACCAACGGAGCAACCGCACGTGGAGTACCAGTCTGACGTACAACTGGTGGAAGAGCTGCAATAATAATTGTAGGAATTCCAGCCTCTTCAATCGCTCTCTGCACCAATACTGCAGAGCGGTGACAGGTACCTCATCCAGCTGTGAGGATAGCTGCATCTACGCCTTCCTCTTTCAGCATTGCTGCTACTGCAGGACCTGTCTCATGTTTGAATTTTTCCTGGTTTCCGCCACCACCCATGAATCCAGCATGGAACGGAGCTGTAGCCTTAATAAATCCTTCTTCTACTAATTCATGAAGTCTATCGATAGGGAACATACAGTTGATATCTTTATTAACATCACTGTTATCATATCCACCATGAGATACCATCAATTTATCAGATGGGCATTTATCATCGATCTTTCTCCAAGTAAAGTCACCTGCAAGGTTAAATCTTTCCTGATCTACCTGATGTACACCTGCTGCTGTAGCAAGAGCAACTGTCATATCCTTCAACTCTTTCTCTACTGGTGTCCATACCATCGGTGGAGTAATTGGAACGAAGATTTCTGATTGTAATCCTTTAACAACCGTTAAACTCATTTTTATTCCTCCTCTTTCTTTAAACGAGTGCTCATTTCTGCTTGTTTACGACGCTCTTTTTCTAAATTACTGACGTACTTTTCATGGATTTCAGGACCAAGCTGCTCCGGAAAACTCATATGCCATCCAAATTCCTGACCAATCTTTGGTTCAGTATCACAGATAAACATTCTCTTCGGAGCTTTGAAAAATCCCAATCGTCCTTTTAAATCCACACTGATGCTGCAATCATCAACATCAACACAGATTCCCTCCATGTATATGATTCTGTCACCATATTTCAATCGTTCGTCATTCATTTAAAACACCTTATTCTTAGTTGTATCCTTTATCAATACGTTTCTGGCTAAGTGGAAGTGCCTGCTCATTTTCTACAAGATCAATCTTTGATCCGATAGCATCTTCGATCACTTCAATGTTCGTAGCCTTAACGTTCGGATTCCATTTCTTTTCTGCTGGTTTAATTACTTCACCTGCCATCTGAACTTTGAGCATCTCAAGAGCACGAATTGCATCTTCGTGGCAAAGTGTATTGTTTCCAAGGATTTCGTTCTCAATACCGCCTTCAGATTTGTTGTTATCTACCATTGCTGTCATGTACTTGTTACCAACTACGAGCGCTCCCTGAACTGCACAGTATGAAAGTCCTACTACAGGAACTCCTCTCATACCAATCTGCTCATGATGACTTGCAAAGTCGATATGGTTGTTTCCGAAACCTTCTGTTGTAATAAATGCACCGTCAACGTCCATCATTTCTACTGTCTGACCAAGTCTTTCAGATACATAGAACTTCTCAGCGTTGATCTGTGGAGATCCAACAAAGATTACACCACAAAGGTCAATTTCTGGATCAGCAAGTGCCTCAAGTACAAGTGGCTCTCTCCAGTAATGTCTTGTCATCTCTTTAGATGCAGGTCCGATACATGTAAGAGCGTGGATACATCCATCAAGAACTTCCAATGGGCTCATACATACTGGAAGGTTACCAAGGTCAACGTTAGCTCTTGCTCCAAGAATTCCACATGGTTCTACCGGAAGGATGAAGTTATCATGCATAGCTCCCTGTCCCATGATTTCTTTACAAATAACTACTTTCTTCTGACCTGGGTGACGAACCTGAACGAATTCCTCTGTATCTACTACAAGGTCTTCTTCAAGTTTCTTCAATGCTTCACGGATTTCCTGTGTGATAATATCAAATGCTGTATGTGCAGCCATAGGTCCACGACGTTCCATGTTTGTCTTTTCCTGAACTACGATATTACCTTTGATAAAGATTTCTCCCTTATCTGGACATCCCGGACGTCCCCACATAATGTTTTCATCCATATATCCTTCGGAAGAACCGAACTCACCGATCTGAACTCCACCTTCGTCTGTTCCTGAAAGCATCATGATAGCGCCATCGATTACTCTTGTAACGCCCTGTCCGATCTTAGCATCGCCTTCTTTTGTTGCGATTGGCTGAACATCCATGATTGTCTCAGAATATGTGTGATACTCCTTTGGTGTAACGATTTCAAGATGGAAATCTTTAACAAGATCAGAATTAGCAATTACATCTGCTTCAATACCTTCACGGATTGTAAGAACTGTTCCTTCGATCTTTGTCTCTGGTCCTCTCTTAACTTCTGTGATAGCAAAATGTTTTCTTGTAAGGCTTCTTACAACCTTTCCTTCTTTTGCTACTTCTTCAGCTGTCGGAGCTGCTGCTGGAGCTGCTGCCGGAGCTACTTCTACTACCTCAGCGCCTCCGCCAAGTGCACCAACCGGAATAGAAAGATCAATATCTTTTCCTTCACCAATGTGGATTTTAAGAACTCCGCCTGCAACTGCTGTTGCTGCTGGAGCTGCTGCTACCGGAGCTGCTGCTGGAGCTGCTACTGCTGGAGCCGCTTCCTCTGCTGCTTCCTCTGCTTCTTCCTCTACAGAATCTTTTGCTCCCTCAACAACATCTGCTGTCAGCGGTGAAAGAGAATCAAGAGTTTTTGTAAGTTTTGCTCCTAAAATTTGTCCAATTTTTAAGCATCCATCAAGATTCAATAATCCAGAGTCAACTAACTCATCAAAAATTGCTGGATCTTCAAGATTTGCTGGCTCAATAATGATTCCAGCCTCTGCTCTACAGCATAACACTGCAGGATCATTTGCATGTTGTTTCGCTGTTTCAGCTGTAATAGACATATTGTTCCCTCCTTTTAATTACTTCGCTAATTGTGATAATTAACATATATATAATTGCTTCGTAAAGAGTCATATCGGGGAATCACTCCTTACTTCTGCAATTTATACCATAACTAGTCTTCTACATCAATATCCTGGTCAACCCATTTAGATACTGTAAGCTGACGATACTGTGCGTGACCAACCGCTCTCATAACATGATCTGTCTGATGGAATACTTTAAGTCCCATCTGAGGAGCAGATGCCATAACTGTGTTTGTACAGTCTGAACAGTTACCAATGATAATATATTCGCAGCCATCTTTCTTAAACTGCATATTGTTTTTAACCTGTCCAGGACAGTTTCCAGGACGAAGGCACTTAAGTGGTGCACCCGGTTTATTCTCAATTGCCTGTTTACATCTGCATACAGACACAACTTCACCATGCATTTTCTCTGCGATCACACGCATACGTGCTTCATTACCGCCACATGCACAGACAAGAAGTCCCACTTTCTTACCTGTAAGGTCTGGCATTTTGTATGTTGTAAGGATACCACCTGTTGTCTTTGTCGTTGGCTCATCAAGCTCTACTGCATGTCCTGTGAACGCTCCACCCATGATGATTTCACCAACTTCATCCGGTTTATCCAGTCCGCCGGCTTTTTCGATCATCTCACCAACAGAAACACCGATCGGTACATCCATAAATACATGAGCTGCATTTCCACCTTTGATGTTACCGCGAACTGTCATGTTTTTGCTGATACATGGTCTCTTCTCATCAATTGCCTCAGCAATTCTTGCTGCGGTCTCAAGGTTAACAACAACGGCTCTTGCCGCTGAAGGAAGCTGTGTTGTATCAAGGTTTAATCCAAGGCACTCACGAACAACTGCACGCTCTTCTCCCATCGGGTAAATATCCGGAAGCAGATGCAATGAAATATTCTCTTCATTTTCAATTGCTGCCATCAATGTTTTCACAGCTTTTTTATTTTTCTTTTTAATTGCGAAGATTGCTTTATCAGCCTGTGTGATCTCCATACTGTATTTTACACCACGAAGGCATTTATCACACTGTTCTTCAAGCTGTCTGATGTTGTGTTCAAGTCCCGGCTCACACTCTGCTGCATTTACTAAGATGTAGCTGTATTTACCCGGCTCTTCTACATCATCGATTTCCGGATTAATCTCCGGATTCATTTCTCCAAGAGGTGTCTCAGCAAGGTTGATGTTAAGTTTAACTCCTGTCGGGAATCCAGCGCCTCCCAGACCTACAACTCCGGCTGCTTTAACCATATCAAGCTTTGTAGCATTTTCCGGCAATCCAACTGATTCATCAATTGGCACGAACTCGTCCGGCTGTTCAGCAGCTGGTTCAATAATAATACGATCATCTGTGATCTCAGCTACTTTTCCATAAACACTTGAGAAAATATTTGCTCCAAGTCCTGTAGGTGTAGCAATCAGAGTACCTTTTTTTACGTCTGCCCCTACCTCAACGCACGGTGCGCACGGAGCACCCACGTGCTGACGCAATAAAATCTGTACATTTCCCATGTCACATTCTCCTTTTCTTTTTTAAATATAAGCAAAAACGAAACTCTCCATTTCGTTTACTTATTCCCCAATCATATATTTTTGTATTTTTCTATTTATAAGTTTTATCTATGAGTATTTGCCATTTTTTTAACAGCATTTGCTTCTTTTTTGGCGAGGGCATGTGGGAATCGAACCCACCCAGGACGCTCTTAACGCCCAACACTAGTTTTGAAGACTAGGGGGCACACCAGTCACCCAACTACCCCCATAGATATATTATTTCATGCGAATTAACAATAACACACTTTCCCATATATTTCAACCGTTTTTATTTATTTTTATAATAGCAAAAAAGCATTGACTTTTCAAGGTTTATCCTACATAATGAAATTAGAAATTGAACGCGATACTAGAACGCAGTCTATTTGTTAAAAATCTGTCGTTTTAGAAAAATTAGTTTTATGCAATATGTAAAAAGGCACTAAGAAAACAAGGGGGTTTTCTAGGTGTTTTTATAAACGGCTTATAGATATTATCTATGGGTCCAATTAAAAACAAGGAGGTAAAGAGATATGGCTTTACAGGCAAATGTTAATTTCGATCGTTTCGAGGCTGCATTGCAGGTAGTTGATTCTCACACTGTTGGAGAGTTCTGCCGAATCGTTATCGGTGGTTTTCCAGAGCCAGAAGGAAACACAATGATCGAAAAGAAAAAATGGATGGAGAAGAATTACGACCAGGTTCGTACAGCGCTTATGTTTGAACCAAGAGGACACCACGATATGTTCGGTGCATTCCTTTGCAAACCGGTTCACCCAGAAGCAGATTTCGGAGTAATGTTCATGGATACAGGCGGATACCTGAACATGTGCGGTCACTGTACAATCGGTGCTGTAACGGTTGCAATCGAGGCTGGTCTTGTTGAATCTCACGAAGGAGAGAACGAGGTTGTATTAGATGCACCAGCTGGACTTATCCGTACAAAAGCTATCGTAAAAGACGGCAAAGTTGAAAGCGTAACATTAACAAATGTACCTGCTTTTGTTTACAAAGAAAACCAGAAAGTAACTATCGACGGAAAAGAAATCGAATTCACAATTTCTTTCGGTGGAAGCTTCTTCGCATTGGTTGATACTACAAAACTGGATATTGGAGAGATCAATCCTAAGACTGTTCCAGAATACACTAAATTAGGTATGAAGATGCTGGATGTTATCAACAAAGAGATCCCTGTAAAGCATCCATTGCTTGACATTGATACTGTTGACCTGGTTGAGTTCTACGGACCAACACCAAATCCAGACAAAGCTTCTATGAGAAACGTAGTAATCTTTGGAGATGCTATGGCAGACCGTTCACCATGTGGAACAGGAACAAGCGCTAAACTTGCTACTCTTCATCACTGGGGAGAAATCGGCGTAGGCGAAGAATTCATCTACGAAAGCTTTATTGGATCACTGTTCAAGGGCGTAATCAAAGAGACAACTAAGGTTGCAGATTATGACGCTGTTATCCCAATGATCACAGGAAGCTGCTATCTGACAGGTGTTGCTACATACTTGATTGATCCAACAGATCCATTGAAATATGGTTTCCAGGTAGGCTAAATACAATCGGGGTTTTATTAGCATACAGTATAGGACAGAAGCGGATTATATTTAATCCGCTTCTGCTTATATCATGATATCATTTATTTTTATACATTCACCAAGAGAAAGGAATGAGTGCCGATGCCACGTAAGCGCCAATCCACCAAAAGCCGTATTGTAAAAGCCGCATGGAATTTATTTTACAAAAAAGGCTACGATAAGACTACTGTGGAAGATATCATTGCGGCGTCTAAGACATCAAAAGGCACCTTCTATCATTATTTCAAGGGCAAAGAAGCTCTGTTAAATTCTTTATCCTATCTATTTGACGAAAAATATGAGGAACTGGCCGCTGTCATCGACCCTAACTTATCGGCTTACGATAAGCTTTTGTTTTTGAACCATGAATTGTTTTATATGATAGAGACAAGCGTAGACATCCATTTGCTCGCTTCCCTCTATTCATCACAATTGATCACAAAGGACAAGAAGTCTTTGTCAGACCACAAACGTTTTTATTTCCAATGGATAACTGAGATTCTGAAAGAAGGGCTGGAACACGGAGAATTCAAGAATACAAGTTCCGCCGAAGAGCTTATGAATATTTACGCCATGTATGAACGTGCCATGCTATATGACTGGGCACTTTTCAAAGGGAAATATTCTCTGAGCGAATATAGTGACAAATTGCTCCCACATGTGTTAGATTCTTTTGTAACAGGAGTATAAATTTATATATAAAAAGTCGAAGCTCATCTGAACTTCGACTTTCTTTTTTATACCATGCATTCATGCATAGCCTCTTCTTCAATTCCAGTCTCTTTCATCATGGATACAATCTGTTCTCTGTCTTCAAGATCTGCGCACCAAGAAAGCCCACAGCCCGCTGATATTGCTCTCGGGACCGGAATGATACGTCCCGGTACATTCTGCTCTTTGCATGCCTTTTCCATTGCCATTGCATCTGCAGTTGTATGGAACGTCACAACTAATTTTAGTTCTTTTTTTCTCATGTCTACTCAATCACCACTTCGAAGTATCCGTCTTTCTCCGTAGAAACTGGTTTTTTACCATGATCTTTCGCATATTTTTCTACATTCATCTTCTGATGCGGTTCTGTAACCAGTACTTTCACCGGCTCAGAAGCTCCTTTTAACGCTTCTGCTGTCAGCATAAGCGGTTCTGGACAAGAAAGACCTCTTGCATCTACTTCCTTCATATTTATTACCTTCTTTCCTAGAATACTATGTATTGGCTAATATTTCAATATTATTTTGCTTCATCTCTCTTATTAGTAAACGCAATGATGAAACATACAACAATACAGATAATGCATGCAATCTTACCATTCATCGGTACTGCTCCTGCAACAACTTCCTGTGTTTCAGCATTTAATGCGGTTCCGCTTGCAGCAAGACCAAAATTGTGGCATAACGCTGCTCCCACAAACATTCCAATTACAGTCATCGCTGAATCAGAAGAGCCCTGCCCTGCCAGAATCAACTGACGAAGCGGGCATCCACCTGCCAGAACAGCTGCAAATCCAACTGTATACATACCAAGAATGTTCCACAGATGCTCAGAATGTGCGATGATACCAGGTGTATTGAATCCAAGGACAAAACGTCCTGTTGCCACATTAAACACCAACATTACAGCAAACAATCCTGCAATTACACTAAATAAATCAAAATTCTTCATCAAGATAATATCTCTGATACTTCCAGCGAAGCACATTCTGGACTTCTGAGCAAAAGCTCCGAAAATCAGACCGCCAATCAAAGATGCAATAATTGGAGCATGCATACTTCCTGGTCCTGCTTCACTTGCCTTCAGAAGAGATGTACACAGTGCAAGAATCAAAATTCCAAGCATAAGTACCGGAAGAACAACTCCGCTTTCTTTATTCACCAGGTGTGCTCTTCCAAGGCTGAATCCCTTTTTAAGTGCAATAACACCTGTTCCAACTCCCAGTATAAATCCAATGAACGCTACCCATGCATTCAGATCTCCTGCTGACATACGAATCACCATACGCAGAGGACAGCCCAGGAATACCAATGAACCAATGACAATGATCATTCCTAAGATAAAACGGATCATAGGAGATGAGCCTGCTGTAGAACGATATTCTTTCGTTGCTACTGAGATAATAAAAGCTCCTAATACGAGTCCAATAATCTCTGGTCTTGCATACTGTACCACTTCTGCCTGATGCAGCCCCAATGCACCTGCCGTATCACGAATGAAGCAGGCAATACAGAATGCCATATTGGCCGGATTGCCCAATGCTGCCAGACATGCCGCTACAAGTCCACAGATAACGCCGGCCAGCGCTAATTTTTTCTTTGAATCTGATAAATTCATGTTTACTCCTCCTTTAAATTCCTCTCTCTTTCACCAGACACAAAAAATGGTTGTCCCATTCTAGTCTTGTGATAATTCGCGGATCGCTTTTATTGCCGTATCCACCTCTTCTTCCGTATTGTAATGAGAAAAGCTGAACCTTACAGCCCCCTGTTCTACCGTACCAAGTGCTTCATGCATAAGCGGTGCACAGTGTCCCCCTGATCTTGTAGAAATATTATATTCTGTAAGAAGTGCATCACTCACTTCGGAAGAATCATAATCACCTATATTCAATGTCACGACCGCGCAGCGATTCTTCGTGCTGAAATCCCCATATATTTTCACATTTGGGATATCTTTTACACCTTCATAGAATCTCCACATCAAATCCTGTTCCCGATTCCGTATTGAATCAATTCCTGTCTTTTCCAAATATTCCAATGCGGCATGAAGTCCTGCAATTCCATGACCGTTCAGTGTGCCTGCTTCTAACGCTGTAGGCATTTCTGCCGGATGTATCTTACTATAAGTCTGCACTCCACTGCCTCCAGACTTCAACGGACGAACTGACAGTCCTTCCCGGACATAGATTCCACCTGTTCCCTGTGGACCAAGCAACCCCTTATGTCCCGTAAAACAAAGTATATCAATCTGCATGTCCTGCACATCTATCGGAAATACACCTGCAGTCTGTGACGCATCTACCGCAAACAGGACACCATGCTTATGTGCCATCTCGCCAATCGGCTTTAAATCGATATAATTTCCCGTAAGGTTAGAACCATTCGTACAGATAATCAACTTGGTCTCTTCTGTAATCGCGTCCTCAATATCCTGAATGTTTAGCGTACCCTGCTCATTACTCTTCACAATTGTCAGCTTCACACCCCGGGCTTCCATCTCATACAACGGTCTCAACACCGAATTATGTTCCAACATTGTGGTAATCACATGATCCCCAGGATTAAGGATCCCTTTGATTGCTATATTCAAACTTTCTGTAGAATTATTCGTAAATGCTATCTGCCTTGCATTGGTACCATGAAAAAGATGACATAGTTTTTCTCTGGTATCATATATAATTCTGGAAGCACTTAAAGAGGCGTCATTGACGCCTCTTCCCGCGTTCCCCATTGAACTCATAGCGGCCACTACTGCATCAATTACTTCCTGTGGTTTATGCATGGTAGTTGCTGCGTTATCTAAATATATCATAATTATTGTCCGTCCTTTCCTCTTCAGAAACTCCCAACCGTATACCTATAAGTATATGCTGAATTCCCTGTTCCGTCTAATTGAAATACCTTATAAACAGCGCCAGTTATAGATCACGTCTATAACTGGCGCTGTTTAATTATTTTTCTACCGGATATACTTCTTTCACAACTTTGATAAATCTTTCTGCTGACCGAGACAACTGATAATTCTTGTTGTATACAAGATTAATATCCCTTCCCTTATCGGCCTTTGGAATCGGAAATGCAAGCACATATCCTGCTTCCGCCTCATCAGCTGTTGCCAGTTTGGATAATATAGAGATTCCCATTCCCTGACGGACAGATTTCTTAATCGTCTCCTGATTCTCGATACTTGCAATAATATCCAGATCCGACAAATCAACCCCTGCCTGTTTCAATTGCTTTTCCGCTTCTTTTCGGGTGCCGGAACCTTCTTCTCTTAAAATCACATGTTCTTCTAAAAGCCAGCTGATATCATCCGTCATGTGGTCCTTCAATTTCTGGTATTTCTCTGTATTCGGTGTAATAATAACCAGTTCATCTTTATAGAATGGCATGTATTTACAATGCTTCTTCTCCAACACAGTTCCTGTAAATCCCACATCAACCATATGCTCTACAATCTGTGTTACAACTTTCGCGCTGTCCGTCTCCATAATCTTCAGCTGCTCTTCCGGATATTTTTCATTGAATCGCATCAGCACTTTCGGAAGAAGATACTGTGCCGGTATGGTAGAAGCTGCAATCGTTATACAATGCTTTCCGCCTTCTTCTCTGGTTCCAAATCGTTCATCAATCTTCTTTTCCAGATCTACCATTTGTCTTGCATATTTATACAGATCTTTTCCATCTTCAGACAAACTGACTTCTTTTGTATTTCTAACGAACAGCCTTACATTGAGTTCCTTCTCCAAAGCTGCAACATGTGCACTGATCGTCGGCTGTGTCAGATATAACTTTTTTGCCGCTTTCGAAAAACTTCCTCCTTCTGCCACCTGGACAAAGGCTTCTAATTGCTTTAAATTCATTAGTACGCTACCCTTTCACTCTCTGCTCCTGTTTTCTTGGTTACCTTGATTCCATCCATATATTCAAGTATAGGTTTCGCACTTTTTCTACTAGTCTCAAAAATATCTCTTACCTGCGCAATCGTGATCACAGGATTCTCCTGAAGTTTCTCTTGGATCAGCTCCTTCGCATGCTGCATATATTCACTTAAAGTATACATATCGTCTGTAACCTTAACAATCTTCTGTTCTTCCAGGAGAATATTCAAAATATCATCTACTATATCTCTGGATATTCCTTTGAAATCAATCTCGGAATAACGCACGAAATCATACTTTGCTTTTGCAAATGTATCTATCAATATCTTAGATACTTTGCCATATATCTCATCTTTTCTTACTTCATATTCCGGTGTACACAAAAATTCTTCCACTCGTTTCAAATGTCCCTCATCAATGAGTTTTTCAATGATCTTGTCAAACACATTCGGTTTGATCTTTGGGAAATGTGTAACCTGAACTTCCGCTTTTTTCATGCCATAACGATACGGATACTTATCTTCATA
Organism: Bariatricus sp. SGI.019; assembly: GCF_050315235.1. Lineage (NCBI taxonomy): Bacteria > Bacillati > Bacillota > Clostridia > Lachnospirales > Lachnospiraceae > Bariatricus > Bariatricus sp. SGI.019. The sequence continues at coordinate 93,799 of NZ_JBNPOQ010000001.1, forward strand.
ATTCTTTAGTGCCTGATTCAAGAGCTGGCCAGCCGCTCTTTTGCTGTCGGTATGCCATACATAGGTGTCCTTACGCATCGGAAATACGCAGACTAACCCTTGTTCCTCCAGTTCTTTGACATCTTCCTGTACTTCTTCAACAGAAAGCGCGGTTAATTTTGCCAGTTCTGTCATTGTGATCAATGTATCTTTGTGTTCTTTTACATGAAGTTCAATGACATCTGCTGTAGAACCAGATTCCTTGCGTTTCAATTCTTCGATGACCTCCTCACGGAATCGTCGCTTCACTCCTGGATTCGGTTCCAGAATCACGCCTCCTCCAATCGTTTCCATCGGTGAATAAAAACGGACAACGAACTTATCACCTCGTCTTACCGCAATCTCTTCCTCCAGCCGCAGCTGCACATAGCCACTCTCGCCCGGTCCAATCTCTTCCTTATCAAGCAAGACTGCACGACATAATATCTCACTGGTTCCCGTGAAGAAATGCAGTCTTGTATGGTTCGTCAGTATTCTCATAGATGAATCCAGGATCTGAAGTTTTACATCCAGAAGATCCGTATTCTTCATACTGTTTGGCGGCGCCAACACACAACCTCGTTTGATCTCCTTTTTCTTTACATTAGACAGATTGATTGCCACACGCTGTCCGGCATAGCATTCATTCTTATCTTGTCCATGTACCTGAATACTGCGAATCTTACATTCCTTTCCAATCGGATACATCTCCAGTGTATCTTCTTTCGTTATGGTCCCCGATACCAACGTACCAGTAATAATCGTTCCAAATCCTGACAGTGTAAATGCACGGTCAATCGGAAGTCTTGGAATTGTCTGCACGTCTTTTGATACTACTTCGTCACTGGTCATATGCACAATCGTATCTATCAGCGAATCCAATCCTTCTCCTGTCGCCGCTGATACTTTTACCACCGGTGCATGTTCCAAAAACGTTCCGTGCAGCTCTTCTTTTACTTCTTCTTCCACTAATTCCAGCCATTCTTCATCTACCAGATCACATTTATTCAGTACGATAATGCTCTTTTCGATCCCCAGAAGATTCAGAATATCCATATGTTCTCTGGTCTGCGGCATAATCCCTTCGTCTGCGGCAATTACCAACAGAACAAGATCCATACCTACCACACCGGCAACCATGTTGTTAATAAATCTTTCATGTCCGGGAACATCAATAATTCCGGCACGATCTCCGCTTGGAAGATCAAAATACGTAAAACCAAGGTCAATCGTAATTCCTCTCCTCTGTTCTTCTTCCCAACGGTCTGTATTTCTTCCTGTCAATGCCTTGATCAATGTTGTCTTCCCATGGTCGATGTGACCTGCAGTACCAATAATTATATTCTTCATAACAGGCTGGTCTCCTCCAATATATCCAGTTCTTTTAACTGGCTGATGATTAATTTAAATGTCGTCTTATCCAAAGTACGGACATCCAAAAGAATGGTGTCATTGACCGTCCTTGGGATAATCGGAACCGGAAGATGTCTCATCCGTTCTTCCAACTCCGGTACACTGATCTTGTCTGGATGAATCGTCACTGCCATACTCGGAATCCGTTCCAGCGGAAGTGATCCTCCACCAATCTGTGATTCACATGGCTGCACATCTATTCTGGCCGGAAGTCCCGCACGTTTTAACATGCGGCTAAAACTTCTGGCATCATTCCTGATCTCTTCCAATGGTCTGGTAATCATACGAAGTACCGGTATATTCTGAATTGCTTTCTCTTCAGACAGATACTCCTGCAGCACCAATTCCAATGTTGCCGCTGTAAATTTATCAATTCGAAGAGCACGGGTCAGCTGGTTCTTTTTCATCATATCGATATATTTTTTCTTTCCGATGATGATTCCGGCCTGTGGTCCACCCAACAACTTATCTCCGCTGAAACATACTACATCAGCACCTTTGGCGATTGACTCCTGTACCGTCGGTTCGTAAGTAATCCCATACTTGCTAAGGTCAATCAGCACACCACTTCCCAAGTCTTCAACAACCGGAAGATCATGCTCTTTGGCAAGCGGTATCAATTCATCAATACCTACGGTATCTGTAAATCCCACGATACGGTAATTACTCGTATGCACCTTCAAGAGTGCTTTTGTCTCTTCAGTGATTGCATTTTCATAATCATCATAATGTGTCTTATTCGTAGTACCAACTTCTACAAGTGTGGCACCACTCTGCTCCATTACATCCGGAATACGGAACTTACCACCAATCTCTACCAGCTCACCACGGGATACAACTACTTCTCCGCCTTTTGCCAGTGAACTTAGGATCAGCATCACCGCTGCCGCATTATTATTTACTGCCATGGCAGCTTCTGCTCCGGTAATTTTACATAATAATTTTTCAAAATGAGAATAGCGCTCTCCTCTGCGACCTTCTTCCAGATTATATTCCAGATTGGAATATCCGGTTGCAATTGCTGCAACTCGTTTCATATGCTCCTGGCTGATAGGAGCTCGTCCCAGATTCGTGTGGAGAATCGTCCCAGTCCCATTAATGACCATACGCATATTCGGAGTATGCATAGCTGCTACTGTTCTCTCAATATGCTCTTTCAAAAGATCAATCTGAGTCTTGGCTTTATCTTCCTCATCGCATTGACCGATATATTTTCGAAGCTTATCCATCTCTACATGGATCGCTTCCATGACCGTATCTCTGCTGTAATGAGCAATTAACTCCTGAATCTCTTCATCCTCCAGCAGAACATCTACCTTTGGAATACTGCGATATAATTCCTTCTTGTTCATCGTCTTTTCCTCTACATTCTATTCGTTTTAAAACAGACGGATTAATTTGTCACTTTTTTCTGCTACTTTTCCGATAATCGAAACCGTCGTATCCATACCTGCATTGTCAAAATCACGCAGCATGTCCTGAAGATATTCAGGGGATACGCTGATCAGCAGACCACCGGAAGTCTGCGGGTCATAAAGAAGATCAAGATAATGCTCTTCCACCGAGCCTGCTTCTACCTTACCGATAGAATATCCGCGGTTCTTATATGCACCTGCCGGAACAAGGCCCATCTTGGCATAATCGATCGCATCTGCAAAATAAGCAATATCTTTTACATTTATTTCAAATGTTACATCACTGGCAGAAGCCATCTCTACACAATGCCCCAGAAGGCCAAAACCAGTAATATCTGTACACGCAGAAACATCGTATTTCTCTACAACCTGCTTTCCTTTCTTATTCAGAGACGCCATAACTGTCTGCGCTTCTTTGATGGCGGATGCCGAAGCCATCTCTGCCTTAATGGCAGTATTCACCACACCACTTCCAATCTGTTTGGTAAGCACGAGAATGTCTCCAGCTCTGCAGCCATAATTTTTAAATATCTTATCAGGGTGTACAAAACCGGACACACATAATCCATACTTAGGTTCATCATCTTGTACAGAGTGTCCTCCTACCAGTACCGCACCTGCTTCTTTCACTTTATCCGCGCCACCCGCCAGGATGTCGCCCAAGATCGCCGGATCCAGACAATTCGGAAATCCGACTATGTTAAGTGCCACTGCCGGTTCTCCTCCCATGGCCCATACATCACTCAGGGAGTTTGCAGCCGCAATCTGTCCAAACATATAAGGATCATCTACAATCGGAGTAAAGAAATCTACTGTCTGAATCATTGCAATCTCATCTGTCACTTTGTAAATAGCTGCGTCATCGGACGTTTCAATACCTACTATTAAATTATCATCATGGAACTGGGGCAGCTTACTCAGAACCTGAGCAAGGGTCTCCGGACCTATCTTGGCCGCTCACCCAGCCGTTTTTGATAATTGCGTTAATCTGACATCAGACTTCATACTTTTGTTCCTCCTAAAAATATTTTTGCCCTGCATAGCTTACTATGCAATGAAAAAAGCCAGCTCCTGCTGTCACAGGAGTCTGGCCGTCTTACTATACACCTTACATTATGGTTTAATAATCTTTCCTGCTTTTGCCATCGTCTCAACAATGCTGTACATATTGGTCACAGAACCAACAGCCAGTTTTTCTTTTAATCCATAATAATCCAGGCAAGTTCCGCAAGTCATAATCTCGACGCCTTGTGCCTCAAGAGATTTCAGATCTGCCAAAGAGTCAGATCCTTCTGTTGTCAAAGTAGCTCCTCCATTATAGAACAGCATGGTCTTTGGCAATGTATCAAGCTGAGTTACTGCAAAGATAAATCCTTTGATCAGGACTTTCCCCAGCTCATCATTACCACTTCCCATACGGTCAGAAGAAATGACTACAACAGTGTTGCTTCTTGCGTCCGGCATACAGGTCTCTTCTTCCTGTTCCTCTGCCTTTGGAGCACCTTCCATCTGAATCGTAACTTTAAATTCGGCATCCCCTACTTTTTCAGAAGAAACTTGTCCTCCGGCACTTGCTGCCATCTTTGTTACATTCTGCACAGCAATCTCATTGTCTACCAGGACTTCAATTGTCTCTGAACCTGTAAGTGCCTGCATTGCCTTTTTGGTCTTAATAACCGGGATCGGGCAATTATCTCCCATTGCGTTGACTGTAATCATGACGCTTCCACCTTTCTTTGCAGTCTTTTTACCCTCAACACTTATAGACATATTCTATCATCGTTCGCATAAAAGGTAAATGACTTTTTTGTAATAATATGTAAAAGTTTCCGAAAAAGGCTAGAATCCACAGGTACTATAGCCCCGCCCTCTTTCGTATTCTTTTATATCAATCACACGATATGCTCCATCGGCATAATACGCAGGCTTCATCTGCCCTTTCTTAAATACCGCAAGAAATTCTTGTAATGTATGAACTTCTTCTGGGAAATAGGTCGCACACACTCCAACCTTCTCAGGTACGTGGCAGTCACTGGATCCCAATGTAAAACACCCCAGTTCCATCGCGTATCTTGCCGCTTTCTGGCAGGCCTCTACCGAAGTACTCCCATTCAGAACCTCCAGTCCATCCAATCCCCTTACCGTGCGAAGGTTCTCTTCCAGACCCCGGTTATTATTCCGAAACGGATGCGCCGCAAAACACACTCCACCTTGCGCTTTCACCAGATCAATGAAATCCTGCGCCGGGATTCTCTCTCTGGGATAATCCTCTATTCCAAACGCTACAATATCTCCTTGCAATGAAAAGAATTCAATTCCTACAAATATCGGGAATCCTGTTCTTGCCGAATATTCTGCCGCATAATCCTTCAGTCCCATATCATCATGGTCTGTAATGCAAATGGCTCCCAGGCCTTTTTCTTTCGCAATCTGTACCATCTGATCTAATGTTAGAAAACTATCTTTTGAATATGTCATTTCATGCATATGTGTGTCTATAAACATACCCTATTCTCCTTCGCCACCTTAGTATCCCTTCTCACTATATATTATATAAATCCTTGGCCTCGGCTTCAAATAGAGTTTTTTTATATTTGATGGCTATATATAGATATTATCAATATATTATCCAAAAGAAATAGGTCTGAGATCAACTCAGACCCTGTAGCTCTTGCTGATTAGGCTTCCCTATTTCTTTCCTGTTCGTACTTGCTTTTAACTCTTCCTGCTTTTCTATATATTCCTGAATTGCTTCATTTAATGACAACATCTTTTCATCCAGTGTAGACACCATCTCGGCACACTCTCTCAGATCCCGACTGATATACTCTGGCGCATTCCCTTCAAATTTATAATAAATCTTATGTTCCAGGCTTGCCCAAAAATCCATGGCGATGGTCCGGATCTGTATCTCTACTTTGGTATCGACTACACTGTCCGACAAAAATATCGGCACGGATACCAGCATATGATAACTCTTATATCCACTTTCCTTGGGATTCTTAATGTAATCCTTAATGGAAAGTACTTTCAGGTCGCTCTGATTTCCAATCATCTCTGCAAGTCTGTAAATATCAGATGTGAAGGAACAGATCAGCCTGACCCCAGCGATATCGTTAACATACTTTACCATGTTTTCAATTGATATCTCGTATCCATTTCTTCTTAATTTTTTTACAATACTTTCCGGTGACTTTACCCTTGTCTTGATATGTTCGATCGGATTGTATTGATGTACATGCTGAAATTCGTCATTCAATATATCCAGCTTGGTTCCTACTTCTTTTATCGCGGCGCTATAAAGAAACATAATCGTCTTCCAGCTGTCTACATCTTCATAATTCTTGATTGCATTCTCCATGTAGCATCTCTCCTCTCATCGGGAAGAGCTAATTCTGTACTATGTTAAGTATAACATATGAACCATGGGATGTCATGGATTTCACAATTATTTAAGAAAGAGATTATATTTACACTTCTATGCAAAATTCTAATACTCAATTCCTTCTCTCGCCATCTTTCCCAGATCATAAGGATGCTTTACCTTAACCATCTTTGTGACATAATCTGCGATTTCTAAAAAGTCATTGGATACCTCATGTCCCGTCAATATAATCTCCAATCCGCGAGGCTTATGCTGAAGGAAACTGATAAGCTTTTCTTCACTGAGAACTTGCAGCTGTACTGCACACAGAGCTTCATCCAATAACAACACATCAAACGGTGGACAGAACTTCACGATCTCGTCCAGTGCTTTATTATTATAATGACGCAGTTCTGCCTTCTCATCTCCATTCATTCTGCTTACGAACTTCACAGGTTCTCTTCCAGGAAGGCAGGTAATATTCGAGATGGACTCCAGAATCTTACGTTCATTCGAGGAATTATCTTTCAAAAATTGAAAAACAAGCACCTGAAGCCCACACCCGGCAGCCCTTACTGCCTGTCCCATAGCAGCGGTCGTCTTGCCTTTACCATCTCCATAGTATATGTGTATTCTTCCTGTGCCTGTCATAATCGTATCCCCGCTTTCGTCCATTTTGAAATCATCAACGTTACTCTCATTATAGTATTCTATTGCAAAATTGTATAGCAGAGATTTTATTTTGTTGTCTTTCTACTACATATCCAGCTTCATATCTCCAAACTGAATCCAGCCTTTTTTCCGCATGAATTCAGAGATACCCAGAGTCACGATTGCCGGCAGAATAATCTGGATGACCAGAATCTTTATCAGAACTACTGATGCTGGTTCTGTCGTGATCATCGTCTGCCACGTCATGATCTGTCCCACGAGACCCGCTGTTCCCATACCAGAACCTGTCGCATTGCTGGTCATATGCAATACTACCGTTCCTACTGGACCTAAAATCGCACTGGATAAGATGACCGGCAGCCAGATCACCGGTTTCTTCACAATATTCGGAACCTGAAGCATAGACGTTCCAATTCCCTGGGCTAATAGACCTCCGATCTTATTCTCCCGATAGCTTGCCACTGCAAACCCTACCATATTACAGCAACATCCTACCGTTGCAGCACCTGCCGCAAGACCGGACAAATTCAGAATAATCCCCAATGCCGCCGAACTGATCGGAAGTGTCAGGATCATTCCCATCAATACGGATACCACGATACCCATCAAAAATGGCTGTTGCTCTGTTCCCCAGTTAATCAGCGAACCAAGCCATGCCATAAATCCAGAGATTGGCGGCCCAAGAATCAATCCCACAGTCGCACCCGTTCCAATCGAAACGATTGGTGTTACCAAGATATCTACTTTCGTCTTTCCAGCCACCATATGTCCAAAGAAAATACCTACATATGCTGCAATAAATGCTCCCAGAGGTTCTCCTGGTCCGGCGTAAACCATTGCTCCATCAACCAGAACCGTTCCAGCCAACAGCTTGCTCGCGAATGCACCGATCATTCCAGCCGTTGCTGCCGAAACCACTACCAATGAGGATTCCTTGAATCTATAAGCCACTGCCACACCGATACCCGCACCAGTCAGCGAAGCTGCTACCTTACCAATTACAAAAATCATATCACCGACTGTACCACCCATCAGTGTGCCGACCTGTTGAATGATTGTACCGATAATCAACGTGGCGAACAAGCCTTGCGCCATCGCACTCAATCCATCAATAAAAATCTTATCTAATGCCTTTTTAAACCTTTCCATACCCTTCTCCTCATAGTCTATGTACTTTTACAGCTGTCTTGTCACTTGACAAGTCTAGCATAGTATAAAGTGGAAATCAAGCCATCCCCTTTACAGTTTTTTCAAAAAAATATATACTTTTATGTATTCATAGGGAAAAGCGAGGTATACTTTTATGTTTCGATTATGGGGAAAAGAATTTAAGGACAATAGAATGATCCGGGATACCGTCATCTGTGATGATTCGGACGATACCCGGACCCATAAGATTTTTCACGCGCTTGATGCCATATGTTATGAATTTGATCTGAGCAAACCTATCTGGCTGGATTCTACGATTGCGGAATTCAAACGTCATGACAAAGCGCGGTTTACACAGGATAATTTTGTGGATTCCATTGATTTTGACTACCTGGAAATCCATGTGATAGAAGAATAATACAATCCTCTATTCATTTCGTATTGCAGCCAATGGGCTTAAGTTCATGGCACGAAGTGCCGGGAAGTATCCGGCAGCTACTCCGACCAGCATGGCAAATCCCATGGACAATAATACCAGCCACCATGGTATATAGGATATGTTTCCATCGATTCCCATGGCTGCTCCATGACCAGTCAGGAAGTTAATCACGCCCGACATCAGGAAGCTTAGGATATTGCCAGCAATACCTCCAATCAGGCCAATGAATGCTGCTTCCAGCAAAAACATCTGCTTTATATTTTTAAGGCTGCATCCCAACACTTTGATCACACCAATCTCTTTGGTCCGCTCATAGATGGACATCATCATTGTGTTGGCAATTCCTATGGCGGCTACCAGAAGAGATACTGCTCCGATTCCACCCAAAACAGCTTGAACAATAGCGAACTGACTCTTCATGCTATCCAGATATTCTGCATTGGTCTCCACATTATAGCCCATTTCACGGATAACGGAAGCCACCGCATCCACATTCTCAATATCATCTACCTTGATCTGTGCATAAGAATAACAAAAGTCTTTGTATGGTTTTCCTGACTTTGTAGTAGGCTGCCCAGGGATGACTCTTCCTGAGAATTCTTTTTTCAGTATCTGTTTTAACGTATCCAGCTCACAGTATATATTGTAGTAATTGGCATTATATTCTTCCGGACTTCCTTCTACAATTCCACAAGCTTTTACGACATGCTTTTGTACCGATTGTACAACCACCTGCTGCCCGTCGGTTCCATCCACTGTTCCAGCAGTTGCTCCATTGCTTCCAGATTCATTATTCTGACTGTTATAATAAGCATCCTGATCTAGAATCATGAATAAAGAGTCTTTTGCGAAATCAATATCCGGTAATTCACCAGTCTCATAATACCCCTGATCTGTCCCTTTTTCATAAAACATCGTCGGGATCCCATTTCCATATACCAGCTCCAAGTGTCCACTATTCACATTCGGGAGTGTACCTTCAGCCAGTGGTATGTTCTTTGCTTTCAGAGCTCCAGGAGTCATAGCGACCAACTGCCCCCAGCCTTCATATTTTCCCTTTAATAAGATAACTGAAAGTTCATATACTGGAGATGCCATGGCCACATGCTCCAGATCCGCCAACTGAGCAACCGATTTGTCATTGATATATTTCGTAGATTCTTCTTCATCAGACGAATGATACATCATAGATTCCCCGGCCTGCGCTCCCGTTACTTTTATAGTAGTCAGGCCGCCAGACTGTTCTACTTCCCGATAGAGAGACTGCTGCATGCCAAGCCCCAGCGAGATCATAACAACAATGGATGCTGTACCGATCAATACCCCTAGAACTGTCAGAAATGTTCTTAATTTACGCCGTTTTAAATTACTGCTGCTCATCCTCAGAAGGTCCATCCAGTTCATCCAGCAACGCCTCCTCTTCTACTAATGTCTGTTTTTTCTTCTTTTTTCGAATGATGATCACTGCTGCCGCAATGACTGCTAATGCAGCAACAAGAATCAAGATTGGAATGACCGGGATTCCTCCCTTATCTTCCGCCTCCATATCCATGGCTGCCAGATCCGACTCACTGGCTTCTGTAACTTCCAACTGAAAGTCCTTAGTCATCGTCTTGATCTCACCGGCTTCATCCTCATAGCTCAATGTCATCGTAATCTTGGCAGGTCCTTTTGTCGCTTTCTTTCCTTCTACCATTGCATCTATAGAAGCGCTTGCGCCAGATTCTACATTGCCTACAAATACCTCTTCTTTGTCAATACAGCTTCCTTCAAAAGTAGCCTTTACATTATACAATTTAATCTTTCCAAGATTGTATAGATTACACATCACGTTGGCTTCCTCGCCCACTGCAATGCTCTCCGGGCTAATCTCAAATTCACTGAATTCGAATCTCGCATCCTGCTTGACCGGAATCGATATACTGGACGTTGCTTCAATCTGAGTCGCACTGGAATCCTCATACTTCATACTCATATCGATACTGTAAGGCTTCTGAAGAAGGTCGGCTTTTGCATTGAGCTGGATGGAAATATCCGCTGTTCCATTAGCTGCGATTCCTTCCAGATAGATAGAACTTGATCCTGACGCCGGAAGAAATGCAGGTGCTGCTGTCTGTTCATCACTTCCTTCTGTCGGTGCACTCAGGTCAAATAGCATATTGCTGACTCTTGTAGACTTTGAAGTATTTTTCAAATGAATCGTTAATGTAAAGTTGCTGCCCGCCCGTACTTCTGCCGGATCCGTGGTAAATCCTGTAACAATTACTCTCGGAACCGAACCTGAGCCCGCAGATCCGCCGCCGCTGTATGACACACCACCATTACTGAATCCACCTGCATCTGCTTCCTGTCCTTCCTCCTGGCTCGACTTCGTATCTTCCGGTTTTGCCGTTGTATTCACATAAAACTTCTGAGATGCTTTCACCTCATTCTCTGCCGTTAATACGAACTGAAGCGTATATCTTGCAGATGGTACATCTTCTCTTTGCACAAATTCAAATGTAAAGTCACAGGATTCCCCTGCCGGAATGACATCCACAGACTGCTTATAATCCTGATATTCTGTTTTAAATGGCCAGGACTCGCCGCTATCTCCTAATTCTGGTGCCAGAGCGACCTGACTTAATGGTTGTGATGTGCTGTTGGTCACGGTAATTGTCCATGTCTGTGACTGTCCAGCCTGAAACACTGGTACTTTGTTATCTTTTGCTTTAATAGTGATGATTTCCGGCGAAGCTGCCTGTATCTCAGCTGGTTTCACCATCGTTACCACCAATGCTGCCATGCAGAATCCTGCTAATACTTTCTTTAATAGTCTCATGTTCAATCCTCCCTCTCTTGATTGGTACGGTTATCCTCTATCTTTAATATTTTTCCATCCCGTATATGAAAAACCCGATCCGCATAAGTTGCCAGATGTGCATCATGGGTTACCATAACGAGCGTCTTCTTCTGTTCTTGCACCACCCGCTGCATCAATTCCATTACTTCCTCGGATGTGTGAGAGTCCAGATTACCGGTCGGCTCATCGGCAAATATGATCTTCGGATTCACCACCAACGCTCTTGCCACACCGACTCTTTGCTGCTGTCCTCCAGACATCTGATTCGGCAGATGGTTTTTATGTTTCTTCAGATTTACCAGATTCAGCATCTTATCTGCTTCTTTCATACGAACTTCTCTTGGCACCCCGCGAAAGCTCAAAGGCAATGCGACATTCTCCAGCGCATTCATGGTACCGAGAAGATGAAACGACTGAAAGATGAACCCGACATTCTCCCGCCGGAACCGCACCAGTTGCTCTTCATTCAGTTTCTCTATATGATGATGGCTGATGATCACTTCCCCTTTGGTGGGCTTTTCCAGTCCCGCAAGCATGTTCAGAAGCGTAGATTTACCTGACCCGGAAGTACCAACAATTGCGCAAAATTCTCCTTCGTAGATTTCAAAGTCCACACCATCCAGAGCCCGAACAACTTCATCACCTACCCGGTACAACTTATAAAGGTTTTTTACTTCGATTACCTTATCCATAGGCTCCTCCTCTCTTGATTCTGCCTACAGTATACGGTATAAAAACAAATTCTTTCGATAGAAATTCTGAAAGATTTCTTAATATTGCAATTTATGGTGGAAAGTAATATAATAGACGTGTTGACAGAAATGTCACTCATAGATATTCATTGATATAAGCAGATATGGTTCATCGGTAGAACGCTAGCTTCCCAAGCTGGAAAGGCGGGTTCGACTCCCGTTATCTGCTTTAAATTATTTGTCTGCTTTTATGTATATACCATTCGATTCTATTTAAAATTCTATTTTCTTAAAAATCCCAATTTAAAATAATATATTTGCCCAGGGAGCCGTTGAGGTGCTATGTCAGCCGCCGAACACAAGAAAGGAGGTTGATGCTATGGTTACATACAATGATTTATTTACATTTGTAATTATGCTTTGTACCGTTATGACTCTTGTCATAACTATTTTCAGGCGAAAAAAATAGCGCCCCTGTCCTGGTAAGATAAGGCGCTATTCTAAATAACACTTATTTTCCGGCGGTCATTCTTCATCTGACCAACGGCTCTCTCGTTAAATATATTATATGCATTTTCCAAAAACGTGTCAACACTTTCTAAATCTATCTCTCCATTCTATAATATAAAGGCAAACAGGATTGCGCTTACAAGCGGAATAGTAACCACTGATGCAAGGGTACTGGTGAAGACACAGGCGGATGCCAATGCCTGATCGCCATGGTATTTTGCGGCAAACATGGTCGTACTGGCCGCTGCCGGCATAGCAACAATAATTGCCACAATCCCAATCATAAGTTGATTGGAAATAAACAGCCTCATAATCAGCGCGATGAATATCGGTGCTGCCATCATCCGCAAAACTACTGCCAGATACACCCGCCACATCCGGGTCATGTAGCGCCCAGATGTGAATGCCAGCGCACAGCCAATGGAAACCATACTTAGAGGACTTGTTACCTGATCTACAAATCCCAGAAAATCTTTTAAAAAATCCGGAATCTGGATATTTACCATATAAAAGACACAGGCGGCAACGGAACTGATTACCATTGGCGTCAGGAACACTTTTACATCCAGCGGATGATTTTCATCTTTTTTTACGAATAATGTGACACCATACGTATAGGAAAGTGTTGTAAATACCATATTGACCACAGCCGCATAAAAGATCGCATTTTCATCAAATATAATCCGAATGACCGGATAACCGATAAAAGCAGAATTACTGAACAATATCATGAATTCACAGATTCCTTTCTGGATATCAGGAATCTGGAACAGGCAGGTCAGAATTTTCGACAGAATAATCATTATCAACGCAGCAAAACCTGCCATGATAAGGAGGAGGACAACCTGCCCATTACTCAAGACCCTACTGCTCTTAAAAACGGAATACAAGATTGAACATGGCATCGTCAGATTCAATACGATTTTCGAAAGAAGTCCATTGGAATCTTCATTCATGCATCCTGTCTTTGCACCGATGAAACCAAGTCCTACCGTTAAAAACAGGATTGCCATTTGAGAGATAATCGGTATCATATTCATAACAATATACCTTATCCCTTCCGATATCCCACATCAATATCCACGATATTTTCATAATCTTTCCCCTGCATGTACTTCTCATAATTCTGAACAACAAAATCCAGGATTCTACAGATACTTGGGCTGTCTTGCTCATGTACATTGCCGGATACATGCGGCGTAATCATGACCCTCGGCTGCTTCCACAGCGAATGATATTGCGGCAACGGTTCCGGATCTGTGACATCCAACCCAACTCCCCACAGCATTCCTTCTTTCAGCACTTCCAGAAGATCTTCCGTAACAATCAGATTGCCGCGCCCTACATTGATTAAGATCGCATCCTTTTTCATCAGATGGAGTCGCCTTTTATCCAACAGATGTCGTGTCTCCAAAGTATCCGGAAGACTGCAGGAAACAACATCAGCCAGCGGAAGACATTGATCTAGATCATTCAGCGTAATCATCTCATCAAAATAATCGGGATACTCCCGCTCTCTTCTGCGGATGCCTATGATTTTCTTGACAAAAGGACGCAAACGTTTAGCAAGCTCGCATCCAATATCTCCCGCACCAAGAATCAAAACGGTACTTCCTTCCAGTGTCTTATCAAAACCAGCCATTTTCCACAACCCCCTGGACTGGTGGTTCTGATATTGAGGCAGCCTTTTACACAATGCCAGAATCATCGCCATCTCATGCTCTGCAATGGCAGGCCCATAAGCGCCCGTCATATTGCACAGCACGGCCCCTTGCCGGAACACTTCACACGTCACATACTGTCGAACCCCAGACCACGTGGTCTGCATCCATCTAAGGTTCTGACAAGCATTCAAGTCTTCCGGCTCAGGGTCACCGAGCAATACATCCGCACACTGCAGAGCAGAAATATATTCATCGCGCGTCCAGGAGGAATCACAAAAGACTACATCGCTTTTTCCCTGCGATGCTGCCATAATTCTCTTTCGATACTCTTCATCAAGTGGCAAAAGGACTAATGTATTCTGCATCTTTTTTCCTCCTTTTCGTTTCCTATTATGAGGCCAGATTATTTTGAAACAGCATCCATATTCTTGGTAACAATCACATCACTGTCGAGTCCACAGACATTGGAGATAACGACCTGATTGATCCGTACCGGTGCTGTCAAACGTACTTTTTGGATTTCCTTCATAACATTAAAAATCTCTTTTTTCGGTATTGCTTTCGTCAGGCGCACACTGCACAGCGGCAGCTCAGCCCCTGAAATAGAAACAGTTGTGGCGATTGTTCTTCTCGGATCTTTCAATTCCTGATTAACGTACTCTTCTCCTCGCTTACATAGATTACCGGAGACAATGATCTCTTCTCCTTTTTTCTAAGTCTCAATCACACAGCCATTTGGACATATAATACATGTAAAGGTTCTTTTCTCATCTTTCATATACAGACACCTCTATTTTCTCGTCAGCCTTTATTTTTTCTGCCGGAACTACAAACTGAATCATTTCCGCAGGGTTTGCCTTTGGAAGTTTTACTGTCTTTAATTCCACATCTCCCTGCTTCACTGTCACACAACATTTTTTCAATGGTTTGCGCACACGCATAGACAAGCCAAAGTCTTGCTGTCCACTGACTTTCTGTGGAATCACATGACCAATGGCAGCATCTGGTTCTACCGTAATATCGCATTTCGGCAATTCCCCATCTTTCAGATATGCAGCAACACCATCTGCCAGACGTTCTGCTTCCTGAGAAACGAAATCTACCAGATCATGAACATGAAGAACATTTCCTGCCGCAAAGATTCCCGGTACACCTGTCTGATAATTTTCATCGACAACTGCACCTTTGGTCCTGTTATCCAGAAGAACTCCGGCTTCTATAGACAATTCATTTTCCGGGATCAGGCCTACCGACAATACCAGCGTATCACAGGAGAAGTCTTTCTCCGTTCCTGGGATTGGGCGCATGTTCTCATCCACCTGTACAACGGTCACTCCCTCAATACGTGTATCGCCTTTAATATTGACTACGGAATGACTCAGATATAACGGAATATCATAATCATTCAGGCACTGCTCAATATTACGCGGAAGACCGCTTGGATATGGCAGTACTTCAAACACAGCTTTTACGTGCGCTCCTTCGAGAGTCATACGTCTTGCCATGATCATTCCGATATCACCGGAACCCATAATAATGACCTCTTTACCAACCATTGTGTTAAACAGATTAATGTAACTCTGGGCAACACCTGCATTATAGATCCCAGATGGACGTGAGCCTGGAATTGCCAGCGCACCTCTTGTACGTTCCCGACATCCCATCGTTAAGATCACTGCTTTGGCCTGGACTTGAAGCAGACCATCCTGAGTAGCTGCCGTCACGATCTTATCTCCTGACAGATCTATTACTGTAGCATTGGTAATATAAGGGATCTCCAATTCCTCTACCATATCAATAAAACGCTGTGAATATTCCGGTCCGCTCAATGTCTCACCAAAACGTGTCAGACCAAAGCCATCATGAATACACTGACGCAGAATTCCACCTAATTGCTTTTCTCTTTCAATGATCAGGATATCATCAATTCCCTGCTGTTTTAATTTCACCGCTGCTGCAAGTCCTGCAGGACCACCTCCGATAATTACAACATCATGCTTCTTCATCTGGTCTCACCTCCCCTACGAACATATAGGCATTCTTCTTATTTAAAAGTATCTCTGTCTTGTCTTTATTCAATTCCTGCTGAATCTGTGCCGTGATTCTGGTTTCACAATATCCGCCCTGACAGCGTCCCATGGTTGCACGAGTACGATACTTAATTCCACTGACTGTGCTAACTCCAAGAATATTATGAATTGCCTGCTTGATCTCGGCTTTTGTAACGCATTCACACCGACAGAAGATCTCACCATAATCAGGATTCTTTTTAATCAGTTGATCCTGAACCTCTTTACTCTGTTCTGCAAAACGAACAATTCCTTTACGAACAGGATTAAAATCAGGATTTGATGTAAGTTTTTCTGAATTCTTAATCTTTTCCACGACACGTCTTGCAAGCGGAAGAGCACTTGTAAGACCAGGTGACGTAATACCAACAACATTGACGGTACAAGGAACTTCTTCCTTCGTCTGAATCTGGAAATCCAGTTCTTCATCAGAATCCGGATTCTCAAGTGTCGGGAATACACCTGCATAGTTTCGGATGTAATATTCTTTCCTTACATATGGGAACAATTCCGCGCCCATCTTGCCAAGATGCTGGATCATTCCCTGTGTTGCATCGTAGTTCACATTTTTTCCAATCGTCTCAATGGTAGGTCCTACCAGAATATTTCCATCAATCGTTGGTGTTACATGAACATCAAATGCACCTGCTTCATTCGGTGTCGGATAGATTGGACGGGACAGTTTATCACCAACACGTTTGTCCAGAATAATATATTCTCCTTTTACTCTGCTCGGTTTATAAGAATCATATCCCAGCATCTCTGCAATCTTATAAGAATAAAGTCCTGCACAGTTTACGATCCAACGTGCCGAAACTGTTTCTTGTGTTGTTGCAATTTCGTAACCATCTGCACTCTTTGTGATACCTGTCACCTCATGATCAAAGAAATGTTTTACTCCGTTCATTGCTGCATTTTCTGCTAATGCAATCGTATAGGAGAACGGACAGAGAATTCCGGCAGAAGGTACAAAAATAGCAAATTCTCCCTGCGCATTTGGTTCCATCTCTTTCAATTCGGATTCATCCAACATACGAATTCCCGGAATTCCATTGTCTAATCCACGATCATACAAAGCCATCAGACGCTTCCGTTCCTCTTCTCCAGAACCAACAATGAATTTCCCGCATCGTTTGAACGGTACATCCAACTCTTTTGCTACCTGTTCAAATTCTGCATTTCCTTCCATACAGCATTCCGTACGTAAGGTTCCTCGTTTATGCAGAATTCCTGAATGCAGCAGACCAGTATTGTGTCCGCTGACACCGTTGCAAACATCTAATTCTTTCTCCAACACACAAATCTTAAGCTGATATCGTGAAAGTTCTCTGGCAACGGCATTTCCTACTACTCCACCGCCGATAATGGCGACATCAAATCTTCCATCCATAATCAAACCTCTTTTTCTTCATCCAGATAACCGATCTGTATCGCTCCCATTGGATAGATTGCGACAACCGGATCTTTACCTTTGTACTTTTCCATTAGCTGCTCTAAAATTGTGTCCCAGTCTGGATAGACTTCCGGCACTTTTCCTTTATAAAACTGGCGGATATCTATCCGAGAGACTCCGTCTGAATAGATCATTGTCTGAATTCCTCTTAACTCTTGCGGAGGAATATTATCATCATGCGGAGAGAACAATCTCATTCCCGGGCCAAACAAAGAGTGAAATCCCGGACCTTCGCTGGCTGCTGTCATTGCAACGATCGTTCCATCCTTGCGTACACACGCTTCTTTATGATGCCCCAATACTGCAAAACATGTTCCAATCTGTGAATACTCCGTATCTTTCGGGAACGCCGAAAGCACTGAAATATCTGCATCTGGAACCAATTCTGTTTTCAGTAATTTTGCTGCACTTGCACAGGCTTCTCTGTGTGCTTTGATAAAATGCCCTGCATATGCATCTGCAACTTCCATCTTATTATTCAAGACTACATTCAGTATGAAATCCAATCCTACTTCTCCAACAATATGTTCCATGTTCTTACGCATTGGATTATCAGGATTACAAGTGCTTGTCTTAAATGACATACTCTTACTTTTATCTGAAAAGACAAGAGTATACATCATATCCGTAGAAGATAGCGAATCCATCATCGGTCAGATGACGAAGGTTCTGCTGACGGAATACATCTGCCTGACGCTCTTTTACTGCATCGATGCATCCTTCGTTGTACAGCTTAGCCATGAATTTATCACTCAGTAAGCATGTAGAATAGTATGGGTTGTGATATAACATTACAGGAATATTGATTGAATCATGGATTGCTTTGTAGTGAGCAACTAATTCCTTCTCGTTTGGAGCCATATACCAAGGAGTAACAGCCATGATTCCGTCTGCTCCATCTGATTCTGCTGCCTGAGACATCTTGATAACATCCGTTGTACGGTAAGCACCTGTAGATGCAATTACTTTAATGTTGTTATCATGAGCAGCTTCTATGTATGCTTTATTAATTGCGATCTGTTCATCTGTTGTCAAAGCAGTGATTTCTCCTGTACTTCCAGATGGAATGATACCAGTTACACCATTATCAGCCAAGAATTTGGTCAGTTCTTTGATGGCACTGAAATTAATTGATTCATCCTTGTTAAACGGTGTGATGACTGGGATGTAAATTCCATTAAGTTTTTCTTTCTGCATGATAATCTCTCCTTTTCTTTTTGATTTTTGTTTTTGGGTTGGATTTTTATTTTCGGAATACTTGTTCCAAGTTCAACTTACCACAACATATCAGAAAACACAATAAAAATATTTATTTTTCTAAAAAACTGGTATTTTACACAATAAGTTTTTCTTATTTTTGTCGCTATTGCACATTAATAATTATTATATAGATAAATATTTGACATATTTGCACAACATGTATTATATTATATATACCGAAATATATATTCCATACTCTTTCATATTGACCTAAACAACACAATACAGTACAGAAGGGAGGTTCTTTATGAACATACAGACCCCTAAAAATAACGAAACAATAAAAATGGTAGAACGTGCATTACAAGTTTTGGATTTGTTAAGGGCCCCTAACAGTCGTTTTGGTGTAAATGAAATCGCCAAAAAGTGTGATTTGAACCCTTCAACAACCTTCCGCATTTTAAAAACCCTAGAAAAATCGGGATGGGTATTTCAGTTGAGTGATGACCGATATATCAGTGGTGAAAAACTTAGCTTTATTACAGAGAAGAACAATCTCTATCTTGCTCTTCAGGATGTTGCACTTTTTATCATGCAAGACTATACCGACCAATATGGACAGGCAATGAATCTGATGGTACGAAACGGCAAACATTGCGTAATCATCCAACAATCCCGTACAAATCGATTTGTAGACTATGTGCCGCCAATGCATACTGATCTCCCAATCCACGCCTGCGCAGGAGGAAAGATTCTTTTGTCCTCTCTTCCAATCAACTACGCAGAACGGATCATCAACGCCTGCGAACTGACAAAGCTTACCGAAGATACCATCACAGACACGGAACGATTCTGGCAAGAATTAAGGCAGACAGCCACGCAAGGTTATGCTTTTGATCACAAAGAATCAACAGAAAACGGAAGCTGCATTGCCGTTCCTGTCTATGACCGTGAGGGAACCGTGATTGCTGCAATCTCCTTCAGCGGGTTTATAGGAGTGGAGGACACAGACGATCTCCTCAAATACCTGCCCATCTTGCATGAAGTATCTAACAAAATCTCCCACAGCTTATTTCGCGTGGGTACCGAATATTCTGCCTAAAATCGCAAAAGGAGACTTTTCCATTGAAAAATCTATGTTTGCTGGTATACTAATGTTGTGACAACAGATCCATAATATGAAAAGAGGGACTTGTATGATTTCAACGATTGGATTAAATATAAAAGCATTAAAAAAAGAACCTTTTTCAGGTTCCTATCATGGAATGCGTTTTTATCTGTCAGCTTCTGAAGATACTTTGAACACCTGGGTCTACCCGGAGCCCTGGAGCTTTGAGGTTACACCCGATGAGCAGAAAGAACGGAAAGGATTTGCATTTACCCAGGAAGGATTAGACGAAGCAATTGTCTGGATCAATCAACGTTTTGATGAACAACGGACACATTGGGAACAGATTGACAAGGACAAAATGAAGATCGTCCTTGAAGCATAAAAGTGGCGCAGGAGCTCTGAAAATGTCTCAGATTATCCTGCGCCACTATATTTATTATAAATACTTTCCCTTACTATGCCTGCTGTTCCAGCACTTCTTCTGCGATATTTCGTGCATGGTCGGAAATACGTTCCAGACATACCAGAGCATCCAGGAACACAACACCTGCCTCTGTGTTGCACTGGTTATTCGCAAGACGCTTGATGTGCTTACTTCTAAGCGTAATCTCAAGATCATCTGCCTGCGTCTCTTTTTCAATAACTTTCAGAGCCTTCTCCCGGCTTCTTTCTGTAAATGCTTCATATGCATATTTATAACTATCCGCACATACATCCAGCATTTCTTTCAACTGTGCAGTCCCCACCTCAGAGAAGGACACTTTCTTCTCATACAAGGTCTCCGCAAATTCGGAAATATTTTCGCAGTAGTCACTGATACGCTCAATATCGGAAATCATCTGGAGCAGATGAGCGACATCCTGATGTTCCTTCTCGCTAATCTGCAAAGAACTCAGCTTGATTGCGTAATTTGTGATGCCTGCACTTAATTTATCTACGGTATCTTCTTCTTCCTTCAGAAATTGGATATCTTCTTCTTTTAGTGTAAAGAGTACCTCTTTTGCTACTTCTAAAGACTCTTCCACAATCTTGGCCATACGCGCAACTTCTTTTACCGTTGACTGCAAAGCGATTCCAGGAGTCTCTAAGATACGGTCATCCAGAAGAACAACACTCTGATCCTGTCCATCTTCATCCACACGGCCAATCTTCTTCGCCAGTGTAATAATCCAGCCAGATACTGGGAAGAGAAGCACTGTCGTTCCAATATTGAATGCCGTATGCACCATACTGATCTGTGTCTGACTGATCATTCCTGCTCCCATCGTCGGATTGATAATCTCGAAAAATACAATTGCAAAAACACTAAAAATAACAGATCCAATAATATTAAACAACAGATGCATCAAAGCAGCTGTCTTCGCATTTTTCTTAGCTCCAAGACTTGATAAGATTGCTGTCACACAAGTACCAATATTCTGACCCATGATGATGTAGACTGCTGCGCTGAACGGAACCAGTCCTGCCGCTGCAAGGCTCTGCAGGATACCGACCGAAGCTGAGGAGCTCTGAATCACCGCAGTTACCAACGCACCTGTCAGGATTCCCATAATCGGATTATTTCCTAATGTTACCAGTATTCCACAGAATGCTTCTGATTCCTGCAAAGGCTCTACCGCAGAAGACATGGTTGTAATTCCGATAAAGAGTAGACCAAATCCGATAATGATACTAGATATTTCCTTCGAGGAACGTCTCTTTCCTGTCAGCATGATAACAACACCAAGTATCACTGCGATTGGCGCCAGTTTTGCCGGACTTAAAAACTTTGCCCATTCTACTGCTGATACCAGCCATCCGGTTACCGTCGTACCGACATTGGCACCCATGATGACGCCCATTGCCTGTGTCAGGTTCATGATTCCGGCATTTACAAAACCGACAACCATGACGGTCGTTGCGGATGAGCTCTGAATCACAGCTGTAATTGCCGCTCCCAGAAGAACACCCATCAATTTATTCTTGGTCAGGACCTCCAGCAAAGTCTTCATCTTATTTCCTGCTGCATTTTCCAGGCCCTGAGCCATAATCTGCATACCATAGATGAACATTCCCAATCCACCGACAAATGGTATGATAATGTCTAAGTAATTCATTGGTTTCCTCCTACTAATATATGCACATGTGTTAAACCCACCTTTTTTACAATAACATCTATAAATAGAGAAAACAACAAATTTTTCGATTTTCTTAACAATTCTTTTACTTTTTTCGACCTTTTACTTCTTCATCTTCGGTTCGAAAATCAAGGATGCCAAATAGCCGAAAATCAATGCCGCCGATATTCCCACCGCACTGGCTTTGAAACCTCCCATAAAGATACCGATAAATCCCTCCTGATCCACTGCTTCCTTCACACCTTTCCATAACAGATTGCCAAATCCGGTAAGCGGTACGCTCGCTCCGGCTCCGGCAAACTCCTGAAAAGGCTGGTAGATCTGCAATGCTCCAAGTACCGCCCCGGTACAGACCAAAAGCACCATGACACGCCCCGGCATCAACTTCGTCCTGTCTAATAAAATCTGTACGACGGCACATATCAAGCCGCCGACCCAAAATGCATTTATATAATCCATGTTAACCTCCTAAAGTGGGGACGGGGGTTTTTTCATTTTCCTCCGTCCCAGATGAAAATCTCCGTGTCCCTTTTTCAATTTGCCGTGTCCCCATCAGCAATGTTCGAGTACAATCCCATGTGCAATCCCCGGGACGCTGGCTCCTTCGTTGTAGCTGACGGTGGACATTAGTGCCCCAGTCGGGACAAATAATACTCTTTTCCATTCGCCTTTTTCTATTTTGGGCAGAATATATGCGGACAATGTGGTCGCAGCGCATCCACATCCACTTCCTCCTGCATGGGTATCTTGTAACTGTTGATTGAAGATTGTCATGCCACAGTCCATATGATTGGCTTTAATATCATATCCTTTTCCCCGCATAAGATCGAAAAGAATACTCTGGCCGACGTATCCGAGATCTCCGGTTATGATACGGCTGTAATCTTCTGGTGTACGCTCAAAATCTTCAAGATTTCTTATAATAGTATCGCAGGCAGCCGGTGCCATACACGCTCCCATATTCTGGGAATCTTTCAACCCATAATCAATGATTTTTCCTATGGTGACTCCGGTAATCCTGACATGACTTCTTCTTTTTCCTACGATAAATGCACCGCTTCCCGTCACAGTCCATTGCGCGGACAGTGGTCTTTGGCTTGCATATCCTAATGGGAAACGGAACTCCTTCTCTGCACTGGCGAAGTGGCTGGATGTCACTGCCATCATATATTCTCCATATCCTGCTGCCACACTCATAGACGCCAACGCCAGTGCTTCTCCCGAAGTCGAACATGCTCCGAAAAGTCCGAACATTGGAATCTCCAATTCTTCCACACCCATCGAAGTCGCTACTCCCTGCCTCAAAAGATCTCCCCCGAAAAGATACCGGATGTCTTCTGGCAGCAAATGTGCTTTTTCAAGTGCCAAAAGACAAGCCTCCTTCTGCATAGCACTTTCTGCCGATTCCCAATTATCTTCTCCAAATAAATCCTCTGTCTCTATCAGATCAAACATATTTCCCAGAGGCCCTTCGCCTTCCTTCTTCCCTACCACAGATGCACTGGTAATAAGAAACGGCGACTGCTCAAATGCAATACTTTGTAATCCCTTTTCCATACATTATTCTCACTTTCTTATTGACAATCTATCCATTTTTCCAAGTCAGGCTATACAATACCACTGATTTTCAATATCCAATATCCCAGTCCCAAAAGCCAACTTGTAAAGATTCCATACAAGATAACTGGTCCTGCAATGGTAAATATTTTACAGCCGACTCCCATGACCTGTCCTTCTTTTTTATACTCAATAGCCGGAGCTGCCACTGAGTTGGCGAATCCAGTAATCGGAACCAAAGCACCGGCGCCACCCCATTTTGCGATACTTGGGTAAATATTAAATCCCGTCAAAACCACACTGAGCAGTACCAGAATCATAGAAGTCCAGCCACCGCTGATATCCTTGCCAAGTCCCATCTTCTCACAATAATTTAAGATCGCCTGTCCAATTACACAGATAACACCTCCTACCACAAATGCTTTTGCCATATTTGCAGGGAGATTGTGCACCGGCGTCTTTTGCTTTACATAATTTTCATATGCTTGTTGCTGCTTTTTCTTGTCCACAATTACTTACCTCCATATCATTTCACTATCATATTTTCATCTATTTAAATGGGGACAGGGCAAACCCAAAAAGGGACAGGGATATTTTCATCTGGGACGGGGGAAAATGAAAATACCCCCGTCCCCACCTACCATCTTTCTGCGAAGAATACGAACGCCCCGATTCCTTTGCCAATTGCCATCCCCAGTATAAGGTATTGTATTCCTCTGACCAGCCTGACTCGTCGGATAAAGATGGGGAATACGTTGAGGATTTCTGCCAATGCCATGGCCCAGCACCCCACGAAGATTCCGCCAAACAGACCGAAGACTGGCACCATCCATTCTCCATGTGGGATGGCGATATGGTATATGAAGAAGATATTCCCCAGGATTCCGCCAAGAGCTACGCTGGTCTCGTAGAGAAGAATGTGTTCTCCGGTGTGTGTCCGGTCGGCAAAGTCAGAGATGACGCCGAGACCACTGATAAATGAGAAGAGTCCTCCTGCCACCACTAACCCGGAGCTAAGACCGATGACGGCCAGTATGATCTGTGCTGCCCACATCCAGTTCTTTCTCCTTTCTGGAGTAATTCTCAATCAGGGTGGTCTGAATATCGTTTTCGTATAGCCGCATCTCTACTTCCATAGGTGTTGGATCAACGGTAAACTTTTTCTTCCCAAAATGATTGAAGAACGTCAATATTCCTATAATCAGTCCGATACAATAAGTAAGCTCGAGTATCGTAAATCCATCAGAAGTCTTACCCGTCAGTAATTGGTAGATCTGTGCGAACATCTTGGTGGTGTCTACATCATTGTTAAATGCCATAATAGAAAATGCCGCCCCAATAAAGCTAATGATCACCACTGCCGTAATCTTCGCATAATGCCAGATACCTCCAGAATCTTTTTGCACTTCATAGGTAACAATAAAATCAGTCTCTCCCATATTCTCCACATTGATATTGGGATATTCCTTGTGGATACACTCAATCACCTTTAAGACAGAGACTGCAACCCGATTCTGATTCTTGTTATCCGTGTGATGAAATTTTAGCAATTTTATAGTGTTTAGTTTGGGTACAATATGTGGATTCGAACATTCCATGGTCAGCACATCTCCCAACGTAACATCTGGGTTGCTCACCTCCACATCCCGGTCTGCCTTAATGTATACTGTCTCATTACTGCCCGCCATCTCTATCTTCCGTCCTCCACAATCTCTTCCTCCAGACGGACCAGCGTCCCTTCACTGACATTATTCTGTTCTCTTACACTTCCAAAATAATAGATGCACCCAACAATGACTGCCACTGCCACAACGCAGATCAGGCATACCCTGAGCTTTTTCCTTGCCTCATCCATACGATCCACCTCTTCATTCTTTTTGCAGATTAGTATGGATGATTTCAGAAAAAAATATACATGGTATGCCTGTTATATTCGTTCCCGCAGATTTTTCAATATTTTCTTTTCCATTCGCGACACCTGAACCTGCGAGATTCCCAATGTCTTTCCGACCTGGGATTGCGTCTGATTGGCAAAATAGCGCAGATAGATCAGTTGTCGTTCTTCTTTGTCCAGATAGGCCAGCAGCTGTTGTAACAGCATGTGATCCAGAATCCGGTCTTCGTTCCCTTCTTTTTCAGGCAGCTTGTCCATTAGACGGATCTCCTGCCCTTCTTTCTGGAAAATCGGTTTGTGCAGGGATTCAATATCGCTGTTGGCATCCAGCGCCATGGTAAGTTCTTCTCTCTCCACGCCAAGCTGCTCTGCAATCTCTGTGACCGTCGGATCCCTCCCCCATTGTTCCTGCAGTTTTTCCTGACAAATATATGCCTTGTACGCCAGTTCCTTCAGAGAGCGACTGACCTTGATCATACCGTCATCCCTTAAGAATCGTTTGATCTCCCCCGAGATCATTGGCACCGCATAGGTGGAGAACTTAACATCGTAAGTCAGATCAAACTTATCAATTGCTTTTAAAAGTCCGATATTCCCCACCTGGAAGAGATCCTCTGCCTCGACACCCCGATTATAGAACCGCTTCACAATACACCAGACAAGACCTGCATTTTCCTCCACTAATCGTGCTCTTGCTTCTTCATCCCCTTCGTGAGATCTCTGAATCAAAGCGATTGTGTGGTCCATAATCTCCGTCCTTTTCCAATTGTTTTTTCCATCTTGACCGTCGTCCCCTTCCCAGGAGCAGATACGACTTCCAGATGATCCATGAAGGCCTCCATAAAAGAGAACCCCATTCCAGAACGATCCAGCTCTGGTTTTGTTGTGAACATCGGCTCCATCGCCTGCTGCACATCCTCAATTCCTTTTCCTTCATCCGATATCTCCAGATAAAGCGTCTTATCCTCAGTACGGCAACGGATACAGATGTTATGTACCTCATTTTCATATCCATGAATGATTGCATTGGTCACTGCCTCAGAGACCGCCGTCTTCACATCGGATACTTCTTCCACCGTCGGATTCAGCGCTGTCATAAATGCCGCCACTGCCACTCTGGCAAATGATTCGTTGGATGAGCGGCTGTCAAAGATTAACTGCATCTCATTGGTATGTTCCATCTACTTATCCTCCTCATATATCTGCATAATTTTGGTTACTCCTGACATCGTCAATATCTTCTTCATTCTTTCATTGGCATGCACTGCACACACCTCTCCTCCCAGCATATAGATTCGTTTATAACGCCCCATGATCACACCGATTCCGGAACTGTCCATAAAATTCGTCTCCGCAAAATCAAAGATGACATACCGGATATGATTGTGTTCAATTAAGTGATCGGATTCCTTCCTGATCTCTTCGGCATTGTGGTGATCCAATTCTCGGGGCAGGAACACCGTCAGACAATTCTCCTGTACCTGATACTTCATATTCGTCTCCTTCCTCAAAGCTGTTCTATACGTAAAAAAGAACAGAAAAAAGGACATGCACATATTATTATGCATATCCTTTTCTTTTGTATATAAAACTCCCTATTCTTCTGTACCGTCTGCATTACCACCGGAATTCTGCGCATCCAGAGCTTCCTGAGCCGCCCTTGCCGCATCTGTATCCGGATAATCTTCGATAATCTTCTGATACTTCATATTCGCCTGATCCTGGTCACCCTTCTTCTCATAGGACTGTGCCAACAAAAGCATTGCTGCCCCGTCATTATAGCCTG
This sequence comes from Bariatricus sp. SGI.019, assembly GCF_050315235.1. Classification (NCBI taxonomy): domain Bacteria; kingdom Bacillati; phylum Bacillota; class Clostridia; order Lachnospirales; family Lachnospiraceae; genus Bariatricus; species Bariatricus sp. SGI.019. The sequence goes on from NZ_JBNPOQ010000001.1 coordinate 121,164, forward strand.
CATCCATCTGCATGACCTGTTCCAGATTGGTAATTGCCGTATCATAATTGGCAACTTCATAATTCTGCTGGGATGTTGCAAATAGATTCGAACACATTCTTGGATATAACTCCGATGTAATCTCTTCAAACTTATCCCTTCCAACTGTCCCCAGCGAATCTGCATTCACCTTCAGAAGCTCCTCCAGCATAGCGGCATCACTCATATCCCCTGCCCGGTAATGGGCTGCAATCGACATCACAATCTCATAACTGCTCTGCGTGGATTCTGCCGTGGCCTGCGCGTTCTGCGTCTCTTCACTGGTAGAGCGGTATTCTTCCAGTTCTTTTTTCAGTGCGCTGATCTGCGCCTCCTGAGTGGCAATCTTATCACTGAATTCCACCGTCTGCTGATTCACCTTTTCCTGCCGGGAAGCGTTCATCGCCGGCATGATTAAAAACCACATCACAGCCACGCCTACCAATACACCCAGTGCAATATTCGCAACACTGTGCAGCCCGGCATTATCCTTATAACTGGAAGATACCGGTTGAATAATAGTCTCATTACCAATATTGTAGGTAACAGTATGCTTTTCCTTCTTGTCTTTTTCCTTGATCTTCACCGTCCTTGCCTTACGGATCTGATTCAATTCATGCATGTATCGCAGGGTAATCTCATTCGTCGTATCCAGCTTATGAGCGGCACGGATGGATTGCCTTGCTTCTCCATATTGTTCCGTCTTGATATAGAGCAACGCCAGAAGCTGATGCGCTTTTACGAACGTCGGATGGGCAGCCACAGCCTTTTTCAGCTGAATGATCGCCAGGTCCTCACCATTCTGCTGACAGTAGAGCAAAGCCTGATTATATCTACGGATCGCCTGGTTGATCATCTCCAGTTCTTCCTGAGACTCCCGGACTTTCTGAATATAGTAATTAGCAATGTTCTCATGAGACTGAAAATTCTTACTCAAGACCCACTCTACCAACGCTTCTACAATATCTCCTCGCCCATAATACACAAGCCCCAGCAGATTCCTGGATGCAATATTCCCTCTATTATACTGTAAACTCTTCTTCAAAGATGCAATTGCACCGGACAAATCTCGAATCTTCGCTTTCTTCAATCCATCATTATACCAGTACATGGACTGGTAAGACAATTTTGTTGTATAATCCATATACTACCCTCGTACCCCTTCAACTACTTGGTTTGTTCAATCATCTCTCGTAAAATATCCGTCATGTCTGTCAGATCTTCCTGATAGACAGCGTCCTCTATATCCTCTACTTCCAGACTCGGCTGGAACTTCTTTAACTCTTCTTCAAAATTTAGCATGGTAACCGCCTCCTTCCAACAGCTTCTTTACCATTCCCGCAAGGTACAGGGAACCCAGGCAATAGACATCACCGTGTTCACCCCTCTGCTTCTCTGCCGCCTTAAGTGCATCCACTATATCCACTTCACAGATAACCGGCTTCGTCGTATATCTCCTAAACACCTGTCCCAGTTCTTCTGCTGGGACCTTTCTCGCGTCTTCAATCTCCGTAATCACATAGGCTTTCGCATTGAGATTCTCACACAGATAAGCAATCATCTGCTCATACTTCTTGTCACTCACTGCAGAGAACAGAATCACCGGACCTTCTCCTTCATCCGCGCCAAGTGCTTTCATACTCTCTACAAATGCCTCGATTGCTCCGGGATTGTGGGCACCATCAATCACAAGATGCGGTGCCGCCTGCTCCATTCTGCCTTCCCAGTGAATCGAAGCAAGTGCCTTCTGCCACCGGTCTTCATGGATAACTTCTCCTTGCAACAGATATTCCGCTGCTTCCAGTGCAATCTCTGCATTCATTGCCTGATAGCATCCACAGATCGGCACCTGATAGATAACATCTTTATCATACGCATTCGCCCGTGAAAATGCAATATGTTTCCGGGTAACTTCTTGGATTTCGAACGCATTTTTCGATATTTCTCTACAAGGAGCCCCCTGCTTACGGGCTGTCTGACGGATGACCTCAGTAGCTTTTGGATTGCTCCCGTCATAGAAGATCGGGACTCCACGCTTGATAATTCCAGCCTTTTCAGCTGCAATTTCTTCAATCGTATCTCCCAGAATTGCCGTGTGATCAAGACTGATCGACGTAATAATAGAAAGTGCAGGCTGTGGGATGGAATTCGTCGCATCCAGCCTGCCACCCAGACCAGTCTCCAAAATAATGTATTCCACATCCGTACCGGCAAATGCTTTCATACCCATCCCCAGTAAAAATTCAAAATAAGAGGGATGTGCAATTCCCTCTTCTTCCATCTGTCTTACGACTTCCAGCACCTGCAGAAATACCCGAAGAAACGTCTCATTATCTATCTGTGTATGGTCTACTTGTATCCGCTCGTTGACAGATACAAGATGAGGGGAAGTAAAGAATCCTGTTCTTTTCCCCTCTGCCATTAAGATTGCCTGCAAATACGCACACACAGAACCTTTCCCGTTGGTCCCTGCCACATGAATAATCTTCCGGTCCATACCCGGATCACCAAGTCTTCGCAAGAATTCTCTGGTATGTTCCTGCGTGTGCTTTTGCGTAAATTTTGGTATTTCTTCGATATAAGCAGTCGCTTCCTCATATGTGAATGACTCTTTTATCATCTTACTCTTCTTCCTCTTCTGCCTGCTCAACCCAGGATCTTGTCTTATCGGTCGCAGTTCCTTCCTGAACCTTTAATTCACCATCTTGATAAATATATTCATCCGACTTGCGGAACAATGTATTGCTTGATCCCATCTGCTGAACTACGATCACATCGCCGTCTTGCAATTCAATATCTGAGATATCAATTCGCGTATTGTTCAAGAATGAACTCTTCTGCTTTTCTCCATTGACATATACCTTACTTGACTTTGTAAAGTTCTCGCCGTACAGGCTGTAACCGCTCTTTAGATGTGGCACAATATTCGTCAGCGTCACATCCCGGACACCCATGACCATATGTCCTTTTGTAATCGGTTCTTCTCCGTCATACACGTACTGATTGCCATATAAGATATCATATTGCAGAAGTTCCAGATCTGCCAGATAATTCTTGGTCTGTCTTCTTTCCTGATGATAATTGAACACGGTACCGGAATGAATATCCAGACGCTCAAATACATCCGCCATAATCTGGTAAGACGCAATGTTACGATCCACTTTCTCCAGACCAATATTATCCCAGATCACATAATTCGTGTTATACAGGTAACGTCCTTTTAGATCTTCAGCTTTTAATCCCATCGTCGGAAGATGATCTCCATAGAATACAATAACCGTCGGTTCTCCACGCTCTTCGATTGCTTTGACCAGATTGCCTGCAAACTGATCCATCTCATAGACCTGATTTACATAGTATTCCCATTTATTTTTCAGGCCTTCATCTTCAATTCCTTCTATGGTAATCGTCGGATTCTCCAGGACCTTCTCTTCTGGATAATCCCCATGTCCCTGTACACTGACACCAAACACAAAATCCTGCTGCTCAGTGGTATCCATCGCTTCCAGAATATGTTGAATCAGAATATCATCCTTAGCCCATCCATTTTCCGTAGTCTGTAAGATATTCATAAATTCCTTACTGGTAAATGTATCAAACCCGATATTATTATACACCTTCGCACGGCTATAGAAGTTTCCTCCATTATTATGAAGTCCGTGAGTTCCATAGCCTAATGCCGCCAATGCTGTCGCGGCACTCTCACATGTCTGATTCTTTAATACCGTCTTATATGGGTATTCACCTGGTCCAAAATATCTCATATTCATACCCGTCAGCACTTCAAACTCCGTATTCGCCGTACCGGCACCTACAGAAGGTACTTTGAAATAACCAGATGAATAATTATTATACATCTCATGCAGATTCGGGCATGGATCCTGAGATGTTGTAAAGAATTCTGCCTCATCCACATCAAAATACGACTCTAACTGAATAAAGATAATATTCGGCTTTTCTTCATCCGACAATCCTGTCTCACTCTTTGTAATCTCGCCGTTATTGCTGATCTCTGCAATGGTCTCTTCGTTATAATCATTTGGCTCATTAATTCCTGTATTGAACAGACTGGCCATAAAGCAGTATGGAAGACCGTAATCTTCATACGCAAAGGCGATGTTTCCAAAATAAGTTGATACTACCCTCTTTTCCACAGCCAGATCTGAGATGACTCCATAAGATACTGCGCAGATAATGATCCCAATCAGCGCCCATACACGGTGAAGCTTGCCTTCATACTGTCCGCCGCGTTTCCACATGGATATGATCCAGATAATGACTGCCACAATTCCGACAGCCAGAATAATCAATTCAAACCCATTGAAATAATTATTGATCAGCGCAGTCGCATCCTTTGCCATTTTAAGATCCTGTGCATTAAAAGGCGTAACTCGCTTCATAAGCATATATCCGTTGGCAATTCCCAGCACCATCCACAGGACACTGATGATAATACGTACAAACACCCGGCGTTTGAACAGATATACCACAGAAAATGTTATAAATATCATAAATGCATTGTACAGGAACACCACCGGTGTCCCTGTCATATATCCCCACGCTTCCGCGGCAGAATGTCTGGAAATCGCTTCGATCGCGAAATTAATGATGCACGCAAGTAATGCGTGAAATACCAGTGAAAATCGATTCATAAAACGATAGACTGGCTTCATTTTTTTAGCAAAAGCACTGTTGCGCCGCTCCTCTATAATACGTGCACGCCGCTCCTTTTTTGCTTTCCAATATTCCCTCACATCTTCCTTTTTCAGATTCTTCAGTTTATGAATTGCCCCTTTCACATCAGGCTTCTTAAAATGAATTTTCTTCATAATATCCCCTTATGACTGTTTTGCTTTTAATCCTTCCAGCCGTTCTTTTACTTGTTCCATCATCTGTTTGTATGTCTCAAGTTTGTCTCTTTCTTCCTGCACCTTTGCCGCTGGTGCTTTGCTTACGAATTTTTCATTATTCAACATTCCAGACGCACGAGCGATTTCTTTCGTCAGACGTGCCTCTTCCTTCGTCAGACGCTCGATTTCCTGTTCGAAATCAATCAACTCTTCTAACGGTACATATGCGGTTGCATCTGGTACTACGATGGATACTGCATCCTCTGCAATTCCAGTCTTATCGTGCTGAATAACAAAATCATTTGCTGCTACCATCATAACCGCAGACTGTTTCAGGGACTCAAGTCCCTTACAGAGCATCTCGTCCTCACATACAATATATACTTTTGTTTTTCTGGAATTCGGTACATTCATCTCTGCACGAACATTACGGACACCTTTGACGATTGCTTTGAGATGTTCCGCAATATTCTCTGCATCTGCAAAATTAAGCTTTTCATCATATACCGGCCAGTCGGATAACATCAGTGACTCTTCTTCCGGACAAACCTTTCCATATATTTCCTCTGTCACGAAAGGCATGAACGGATGCAGCAGTTTCAATGACTTCTTCAGTACTTCCCGTAATGTCCACATTGCATCATTTGCACTCTGTGCATCTTCATCCGCATGATAAATACGGTATTTTGCCAGCTCAATGTACCAGTCACAGAACTCATCCCAGATGAAATCATATACTTTCTGAAGTGCGATTCCAAGCTCGAACTTATCCATATTCTCCGTTACATCTTTTACCAGATTATTACATCTGGACAGAATCCAGCAGTCAGCTGGACGAAGTGTGATATCTACCGGCTCAGTGATCTCTTTGCCTTCAATATTCATCAGGATAAAACGAGACGCATTCCATACCTTATTCGCAAAATTACGGCTGGCTTCCACCCTTTCATTATAAAAACGCATATCATTACCAGGTGCATTTCCCGTGATCAATGTCATACGCAATGCATCAGCACCGTACTGATCAATAATCTCCAGTGGGTCAATACCATTTCCAAGAGATTTACTCATCTTACGTCCCTGAGAGTCTCTTACCAGACCGTGGATGAATACGGTATGGAATGGTGATTTTCCAGTGTGTGCATATCCAGAGAACACCATACGGATTACCCAGAAGAAGATAATATCGTATCCAGTTACCAGAACATCTGTCGGATAGAAATAATCCAGGTCTTCCGTCTGATCCGGCCATCCCAGAGTAGAGAACGGCCATAATGCAGAACTGAACCAGGTATCCAGTGTATCTTCATCCTGTGTGAAATGTGTACATCCGCACTTCGGACATTTTTCCGGCATGCCCCTGGAAACTACGATCTCACCACACTCGTCACAGTAATATGCAGGAATTCTGTGTCCCCACCAGATCTGTCTGGATATACACCAATCGCGGATATTCTCCAGCCAGTGCAGATATATTTTATCAAAACGCTCTGGTACAAACTTCAGGTCACCGTTCTTTACAGCTTCGATAGCTGGTTTTGCCAACTCTTCCATTCTTACGAACCACTGCTGTTTTACCATTGGCTCAACGGTTGTGTGACATCTGTCGTGAGTTCCTACATTATGAGAATGTGGAACAACCTTTACCAGATATCCCTGCTCTTCCAGATCTTTTACCATAGCTTTTCTTGCCTCATAACGATCCATTCCGGCATACTTGCCGCCTTTTTCGTTAATTGTAGCATCATCATTCAGAACATTGATCTCTTCCAGATTGTGGCGTTTTCCAACTTCAAAGTCGTTCGGGTCGTGTGCCGGTGTAATCTTAACTGCACCTGTTCCGAATTCTTTATCAACATAATAATCCGCAACGATTGGAATCTCACGATTCACCAGCGGAAGTATGGCTTTCTTGCCAACGATATCTTTATATCTCTCATCATCCGGATGTACTGCGATCGCAGTATCACCAAGCATGGTCTCAGGACGTGTAGTAGCAATCTCCAGGAAATCATCGGTACCAACGATTGGGTACTTAATATGCCAGAAGAATCCATCCTGTTCTTCATGTTCCACTTCCGCATCAGAAAGGGAGGTCTTACATACTGGACACCAGTTGATGATTCTGGATCCTCTGTAGATATATCCTTCTTCATATAACTTAATAAATACTTCTTCTACCGCCTTGGAACATCCTTCGTCCATCGTGAAACGCTCTCTGTCCCAATCACAGGAGACACCCAGCTTCTTCAGCTGTCCTTCGATGGTTCCTGCGTATTCTTCCTTCCACTGCCAGGTTCTCTCCAAGAACTTCTCACGTCCCAGTTCTTTCTTATCAATACCTTCTTCTTTCAACTGGTTCGTTACCTTAACCTCTGTAGAGATTGCGGCATGGTCAGTTCCCGGCACCCACAATGTGTTGTAGCCCTGCATTCTCTTATAACGAATCAGGATATCCTGTAAAGTATTGTCGAGCGCATGGCCCATGTGCAGCTTACCGGTGATATTCGGCGGCGGCATAACAGTTGTAAATGGTTTACGGCTTCTGTCTACTTCAGCGTGAAAATACTTGTTCTCACACCATTTTTCATACAATTTTGGCTCAATCTCTTTCGGATTGTAAGTCGTCTCAAGCTTCTGGCTCATAATTTCCTCCTCACCTCATAAATAAGTTCACATTATTTTCACATTTAAGGGCGAAAAAAAACGCCCTCTACAAAACGTAAAGGGCGACTGTCATCGCGGTACCACCTTTATTTATATAGTAGAAATACCTTCTATATATCTCATCATATTCTATAACGGGAACGACTCCGGGATGGCCTAATATTCTACCTGATCCTCACTTGATCCTGTGATCACTCTCACGAATATCCGCGGTCATTGTCGCAATAGTTCAGCCATCCGGCTCCAAAGCTACCTTCTGCATCCTACTTCCTTAAGCGCCTCTCAACCAGTGGGCTGCTCTCTCTGTCAGGGCAATCATGCATACTCCTCTTCTTCAATGCCTTTATTTCTTAAATTGAACTAATGACTATCATAGCCATCAAAGTAACGTTTGTCAAGAAGTTTAAAAAATTTTCAGAAATCCTTAAGAGTGTCGGAACCCTCTTAATTGTTACTTAAGCTTCGCTCCATCCGCAAAAGCATTGCCAACTTTTACTCCCAGAACATGGTACGCATTATTAAATGGGTCAAAGGTAATCGGTGCAACTTTGTCTACATCTACTTTCCCGTCTGTCATCACAGATTCATCCACACTCACATTGATGATTTCCCCAACCATACGGCAAGTTTCCGGATCATAGCTTTTAAGCTTACACTCCAGGCAAACAGCCAGTTCATTAATAATCGGCGCATCCACTCGTTCACTTTTTTCAACGGTAAACCCTGCTTTTTCCATCTTATTTGCCACTTGATTGCCAGATTCAATTCCAACATAATCACATTCCACAACATGGGCAGCATCTGCCATACTTACGGTAAATGCCTGTCGAGACAAGATATTCTTAACCGTTTTATGTCCCACTGATAAACACATCGATATCTCATTCGATTCACTGATACCTCCCCACGCCGCATTCATCGCATCCGGAACACCATTTTCATCGTAACTTGCGATAATCAGCACCGGCTGCGGATAAGTTTATTGAATTTTTGTCAAATAGGGACGTAGTAAAGTGAAAGAATACCCCGGGGTAAAGTTGCACTTTACCCCGGGGTATTCTTTCACTTTACTACGTCCCTAAATTAACGACATGCTCCTCAATACGTACAGCCATCCTGTCAATGTAAATGCACTGAATAATGTGGTCAGCATTACTACGCTGGAGGACAGTACTCCTTCGTGCCCCATATTCTTGGCCATGACAAAGCTGCTTACCGTTGTCGCGGACCCCAGCATCACGAGAATCGCCACCAATTCTTCCTGCCGAAAACCGAATTGTACTGCAAGTGGCAGGAAGATTGCGCAAAATCCTACCAGTTTAATCAATGCAGCTATAGCAGTAGGTTTTACCTTTGCAAAGGCTTTTTTAATATCGAAAGTCGCACCCATTGCCATCAGACCCATCGGCGTTGCTACTCCGGCAATACTTGTCACCGTCTTTTCCATAATATGTGGTATTGGAATCTGAAGAGCAGACCACAAAAGTCCCGCCGCAATTCCTATAATAATCGGGTTGGTCACGATACCTTTCAGCGTCTTTTTTATCACTCTTCTGTCCATACCATTCTGTCCTGGGCGGAATACAGACAACACTACCACTGCCATGATATTATACAGCGGCACACTGCCAATGATCATCAGCGGTGCCATCCCAGATGTTCCATAGATATTTTGAATAAAAGCAATTCCAAGAAGCGCTGCACTGCTGCGATAGGATGCCTGGATGAACTCACCCTGGATGGAACGATCCTTCCACAGGAATGAAATCAGCGCCGAAATTGCAATACTAAGAAGCGTCACAACAAAGCAGAACAGCACAAACTTCACATCCCACACCTGACTAAAATCCACCGTTGCCAGATCACTGAACACCAGCACCGGCAATGGCACAGTAAAGACAAACTTATTCATCTTCGCAGCAAACACATCATCAATCCAACCAATTTTCTTAAAAATCAATCCCAGTACCATCATCAAGAATACCGGAACCGTTGCATTTAAACTAAAGATCAAATTCTCCATCTTGAGTCCTTTCTGAACAGGTTGGGACGGGGTAAATTGAAAAAACCCCCGTCCCCCTTAACGAAATAGTTTCTTATATATATTAAAATCTTCCTCTTTAAATACGTTGAATATTACGCGTTCTATCCTGGACTTGGTAAGGTATCTGTCTACGGTCTCGACGGCAATCTGGGCCGCAAGTTTGTTGGGGAAATGGAATTCTCCTGTCGAGATGCAGCAGAATGCAATGGATGTTAGTCCTTCCTTTTCTGCCAGTTTCAGGCAGCTTAAGTAGCAGGATTTTAATTCTTCTTTTTGCTTTTCCGTCACTTCCATACCTACGATTGGTCCGACAGTATGAATGACGTATCTGGCGGGCAGATTGTATCCGCCTGTAATCTTGGCTTTGCCGGTCGCTTCTTCGTGCCCTTGTGCTTCCATAAGTTCTGCGCATTCGTTACGAAGTTGAATTCCTGCTGCTGAGTGTATCGCATTATCGATGCACCCGTGGCATGGCACGAAGCAGCCAAGCATCTGGCTGTTGGCTGCATTTACAACGGCATCTGCGGCAAGTCTTGTGATATCGCCCTTCCAGAGTGAGATCTTCTCTGCATTTTTCATGTCAGTACAAGGATAAACACTTTGAATTGCAGGGATCTCTTCTATTGTTACAATCCCTTTTTCCTGATTCTCTTCTTGCAGCAATTCGTCCTGCAGCACAAGAAAATCGTCACCGGCTTCTCCTGGAAAGCGCACATTCATAAGGCTTCTCAACAGCCGCCTCTTTCCTTCATAATTAACAGGCTCCTGCAAAGATGCATATCCTTGATTTTCACCTTTCAAATATTCAATCAGATGGCTGACTCTTTCTTCTCTTGTCATCATAGCCTGCATTACCTCCCATTCATCTGCATGATCTTTAATCATACATCTTTTACAAAATATATTTTCGGATCACCGCATATGCTTCGTATAGTTCTTCGTAAGACATCCGGCAATTTGCCGGGCTTGTAGACGGAAGTGCGATTGCCTCCATTTTGGTGCTCGGATAGCAATACCGCCGATACAACTGCGCTGCCTTTGTTCCGGTCGTGAAGATGGCCTGAATCTTTGCCTGCTTTATTACTTTATTCATATCATTAGGGACCGGATTGCGGATGCTGCTGTCTTCCGCGCCACGGATCTCACATCCCGCCAGCACGTCCCAAACTGCGATCTTATTTCTCAGTGCAAATGCAATCTTTTCTTCTTTCGTCTCCGGCAGCGGTTCTTCGCACACATCAGATACGACCTTCCAGAAACGATTCCTGGGATGTCCATAGTAGAAGCCTATCTCCCGGGATTTGGGAGACGGCATGGTCCCCAGCATGAGAATTCTGGAATGTTCATCAAAAACCGGAGCAAAATCATGCGTCACCTGTTCTATTTCCATTTTAATTTCATTCTCCTCAATACATCGATTCATTTTCGCATAGTTCCAGTATAACACACTTTCCGTTCGTGAAAACATTATCTTTTATTGTCTGACATTTGCCAGTGTGTTATAATTTCATTAACACGTACTAATCACAAAGAATTACTCTGCGTGAGAAGGCGCACAGATTCAAGAAAAACATATGGACAGTACACTATGCTGTCCTTTAGAACCTGACGCCTGAGGTGTCAGGTTTTTTCTTTGAAAATAAAGAGGTTAAGAGTGAAAAATTTATGAAAGAAGACAAAGAATTGCAACAATTGATTGACAAATTACATCGCGAACGCAACCTGTCCCATGCAGAATGGACTACTCTGATTGCCGGACGAACACCAGAACTTGCGGAATACTTATTTTCACTTGCCCGCGAAGAACGGCATCAATACTATGGGCATGATGTCTATGTCCGCGGGCTGATTGAATTTACTAACTATTGCCGCAATGACTGCCTGTACTGCGGCATCCGTAAGAGCAATCTCAACGCAAACCGTTATCGTCTGACAGAAGAAGAGATTCTATCCTGTTGTCAGTCTGGATATTCTCTGGGATTTCGAACATTTGTCCTGCAGGGTGGTGAAGATGGATTTTATACCGATGATAAGATGGTTCATCTCATTCGCAAGATAAAGACCCTTTATCCAGATTGCGCGATTACACTCTCGATTGGTGAAAAATCTCGCGAAAGCTATCAGCGTTTCTTCGATGCGGGCGCAGACCGATATCTCCTAAGACATGAAACCTATAACGAAGAGCACTATTCCCGGCTTCATCCCGCATGTTTAAGCGCTAAGGCAAGGCAACAATGCCTGTGGGATCTGAAGGAAATCGGCTACCAGGTAGGAACCGGCTTCATGGTGGGGTCACCATATCAGACCTCCGAACACCTTGCAGAAGATATGCTGTTTATCCATGATCTGAACCCACATATGGTCGGAATCGGTCCATTTATTCCACACCATGACACAACATTTGCCAACGAACCGGCCGGAACACTGGAACTGACCTTATTCATGCTGGGCCTGATCCGACTGATGATCCCTAAAGTACTGCTGCCAGCCACCACCGCATTAGGAACCATCCATCCCCGAGGCCGCGAGATGGGAATCCAGGCAGGCGCAAATGTCGTCATGCCTAATCTCTCACCAACCAGCGTCCGCAAAGATTATCTACTGTACGACAATAAAATCTGTACCGGAGACGAAGCCGCCGAATGCCGCCACTGCATGGAACGACGCATGGAATCCATCGGATACCACGTCGTCACCTCCAGAGGCGACTCGTTGAACAATTAGGGACACGGTAAAATGAATTTGGGACAGGGATATTTTAATCTGGGACGGAGGAAATTGAAAAAACCCCCGTCCCCACCTAAGGAGGTTTATATATGAGTTTGAATAATACACCATCTGCGGAGCGTGTTCATATCGGTATTTTTGGCCGAAGGAATGCGGGTAAATCTAGTGTGATCAATGCACTGACGGGGCAAAGTCTTGCGATTGTATCGGATGTGAAGGGTACTACTACGGACCCTGTATTAAAGGCGATGGAGCTTCTTCCTCTGGGTCCGGTGGTTATGATTGATACACCGGGGCTTGATGATGAGGGTGAGCTTGGTGCACTTCGTATTCAGAAGGCTTATCAGGTATTGAATAAGACGGATATTGCTGTATTGGTCGTGGACGGTACGATTGGTATGACCGGTGAGGATTGTGCTATTCTTGATCGAATCAAGGACAAGCAGATTCCTTATGTAGTGGTTATGAATAAGGCGGATCTTATAGAGGACAGAACTTTCTCTGCTCAAAATATTCCTGCTTCGTTATCGTCAGATCATGTAATCTGGGTGAGTGCAGCTGATAAAACGAATATCCATGAATTAAAAGAACTGATTGCTGCTCTTGCACCGACAGAAGACAATAAGTTACGGATTGTGGGAGACTTGATTCATCCTTCAGACTTTGTTGTCCTGGTGGTTCCGATTGATAAAGCGGCTCCAAAGGGTCGTCTTATCCTGCCTCAGCAGCAGACAATCCGTGATATTCTGGAAGCTGACGCTACCGCTATTGTAGTAAAAGAACATGAATTGCGGGAAACTCTTGACTCTCTGGGCAAAAAGCCCTCACTTGTCATTACGGACAGCCAGGTGTTCGCCAAGGTATCCGCCGATACTCCCCGCGATATTCCGTTAACTTCCTTTTCCATCTTATTTGCCAGATACAAGGGCAATCTGAAGACTGTCGTAAATGGAGCCAGAACTTTGGATACCCTAGAAGATGGCGACACGATTCTGATATCTGAGGGATGCACCCATCATCGCCAGTGCGACGACATCGGCACCGTCAAATTACCGCGGTGGATTCAGAATCACACAGGGAAGCATCTGAACTTTGAATTTACCAGCGGTACCGAATTTCCATTGGAACTTGGCAAATATAAACTCATCGTGCATTGCGGCGGCTGTACACTGAATGAGCGAGAGATGAAATATCGTATCAAATGTGCGGAAGATGCCGGAATTCCTATGACCAACTATGGAACCGCCATCGCATACATGCAAGGCATCCTGGAACGAAGCATCGAGATTTTTCCCTTTTTATAGATCTCATAACATCTGAATCCTTTCTATAAAATCAAAACAGACAGCGGATACATCTTTTTTCATATATCCCTGTCTGTTTTTATTTTACTGCTTATTCTATGGAACCTTTTCCATTCCTGTACTTATCTCTCTGCATTCTCATGGAATTCCTGGGACTTTGCAATCTCCGCCGCCTGATCGTATCCGATTTTCACAGACATATGCGTCACATCTGCCAGCGATCCTTCCAGATGCTTTCTACACCCTTCTTTATTGACCCGCAGCGTATCAATACATTTCTTGCGGAGGATCTCCGATGCTCGAATCAAAAGTTCCAGACTTTCCAACAGGCTATCTGCGATCAATGGCAGAAATGCATTCAGCTCAAAGTTGCCATTTGCAGCGGCATATGCAATCGCCTGATCATTTGCCATGACCTTCATGGCTACCTGGGTCACCATCTCTGGGATGACTGGATTCACTTTGCCCGGCATGATAGTACTCCCTGCCTGCACTTCTTCCAGAATCAACTCTCCCAGACCTCCCTTAGGACCAGAATTCATCCAGCGCAGATCTCCGGCAATCTTCATAAGGTTCACAGCAAGTGCCTTCAGTAAGCCCGAGACTTCCACAAAGACATCGTTATTCTGGGTCAGATCTACAGGATATTCTGCTTTCGCAAGCCCGATTCCCGTCATTTCACGTAGATGTTCAATCACCAGATACATATATTTCCGATCCGCGTTATCCCCAAGTCCGATGGCTGTTCCACCGAGATTGACCTGTCGAAGTCTCTCTTCGACTTTATAGATGCGCCAGCGATCTCTTCCAATGGCCTGGGCATATGCGCCGAATTCTTCTCCCATGGTAAGCGGCAGGGCATCCATAAGCTCCGTCCGTCCCAGTTTCAGAATATCTTTGTATTCCAGTTCCTTCTTCTGCAGGCTCTCCTGCAGTCGGCTGACCTCATCGCTTAACTTACGCACCAGCCGGATTGCTGCAATACGAAGAGCGGTTGGATAGACATCATTGGTAGATTGTCCTTTATTCACATCATCCAGTGGATGAATCACATCATAATCTGTGGCATCCTTTCCCAGAGATACCAGCGCACAGCCTGCCACCGTCTCACACACATTCATATTCGTAGAAGTTCCTGCACCACCCTGAAGTGGATGAATGCAGAAATTTTCCTGATACTTTTCCTGCTTCAGATTGTCGCATGCCGCCATGATGGCATCTGCTTTCCATCCTTCCATCAGTCCCAGTTCCTTGTGAGACATGGCCGCAGCTTTTTTGACATCCAGCATTGCATAGATTAACGGAAGGCGGGTTCGCTCTGTCCCCAATGCAAAATTCTCACACGCCTTCTTCGTTTCCTTCCCGTATAACACCATGCTCATCCTCCTAGCAGACAATCTGAACCATAATCTGACCGATCGGAGCAGCAATCGTAAGCTCTGCTCCAACCTCTCTGGCTGTAGCACTCTTATTAATCACGACCAGATGTTTTCCGCGAAAATAATCGATGAATCCGGCAGCCGGATATACCACCAGTGAAGTTCCGCCAATGATCAGTGTATCCGCCATACTGATCGCATGAATGCTCTTTTCAATAATGGAAGAATCCAATCCTTCTTCGTACAATACCACATCTGGCTTGATCACACCGCCACAAGAACACTTCGGAATCCCTTCTGCATTCTTTACATAATCCGCATCATAAAACTGATGACACCGCTGACAGTAATTGCGATGGATACTTCCATGAAGTTCCAGTACATTCTTGCTTCCCGCCGCCTGATGAAGCCCGTCAATATTCTGCGTGATCACTGCCGATAACTTTCCCGCCGCTTCCAATTCCGCCAGCTTCTTGTGTGCCGGATTCGGTTTCGCATCCAGGAACATCATCTTACTTTTGTAGAATTCATAGAATGCTTCCGTATTTCGCACAAAAAAGCTATGGCTGACGATCTGTTCCGGCGAATATTTATATTGTTGCTGATACAATCCATCCGCACTTCGAAAATCCGGAATATTACTTTCTGTAGATACTCCCGCTCCGCCAAAAAATACAATATTCTGGCTGTCATCAATAATGTCCTGCAGTTTCCTTACTTCCTCTTCATACATTGCGCTTCCTCCTATACTGACTGGTTTGCATGTTCTATCCAAGAGATCACTTCCTCCAGACTCTCCATCTCAGCAGTAATTCCTACCTTCACTTCTTCAGGTACAACGATAATATCCGGAATGTGGATGATATATCCACCCGCTCTCTTTCCAGCCTCCACCCCGGCAATACTATCCTCCAGAACCAGGCATTCTTCCATAGGAAGATGCAGTTCTTCTGCCGCTTTCAAGAAAATATCTGGATTCGGTTTGCTCCTTTCGACTCTGTTTCCGTAAACAAATGTATCAAAATAAGCAGATACCTGTGCCATCTCCAGCATCCAATCTGCCAGTTCCTGGTTGGTAGATGTCGCTACCGCCATCTTAATCTGCTTCTCTTTCAAATATTCCAAAAGCACCAAAAGTCCCGGTTTTATCGGGACTCCATTTTCTTCCATATATTGAATTTGCGCCTGTGTCTTATATTTTTCAAAAAGATCAAAGTCAAATTCCGAACCATAGATATCCAGAATCTCCTTCCCGATCGATGCACGATTTCTTCCGCGAAATCCTTCCACCATCTCTTCGGGAATCTCATACCCAATCTTCTCTCCTGCCTGTTTCCAGAATCGAAAGGACAGTCGCTCTGTGTCAAACATCAGACCATCCATATCAAAGATTACACCTTTTATCATAAATTATGGCTCCTTCTTCTCACTGTATCCGGCAAAGAAATCCGACAATGCATCCAGAGTCTTCATCAGTACCGGCAATTCCTTCTTATCTAATTTGTCCAGAATTGCCTGCGTCATCTGTCGGTGATAGTCCTCATGATGATGGTATGCTTTTATTCCCTTAGACGTCAGCTTCACAAATACGACTCTGCGGTCTTCTTCGCTTCTGTGACGCTCAACATATTTCTTGTTTACAAGACTATTCATCGCTGTCGTAAGAGAACCCACGGTAATATTCAACTGTCTGGCAATGGAAGACATATTTTTTCCTTCTCCCAGTCCAATTGCCTCAATCACATGCATATCATTATTCGTAAGATCTTTGAACTCATCGGTTATAATGGCCTTTTCTTCCAATTCCCAGATCTCGTTGATCAGCTTGACCAGAACATGATTAATTGTCATATATGCATCTTCCATTACCCGCTACCCCTTCGCTCGGCTATTCTTTCCAACTCGGGACTTATATCCCTTATCATGTATTATACTATTTCCGGCAGCAGGGAATCAATAACTTCTTGCACCGTTTCCAGACAATCCGCCCGATATGCATAAGCACCACAGAATAACAGCGCATCTTCTACTTCTCCCTTGGCCGCATGAATCAATGCGTCCGTGATACAGTATGGAATCTCATTCGGTCTACACCTGTGAAGGCAGTGGTGACAAGGACTGTGAGGAATCTGCTCACCTGCCATGACCTTTTCCATAAATGGATTTCGGATTGCACGTCCCGGCATTCCTACCGGACTTTTTACAATCACAATATCCTCTTCTTTTGCCTTTAGATATGCTTCTTTATAACGGATATCTGCATCACATTCTTCCGTTGTCACAAACCTGGTCGCCACCTGGATTGCATCTACTCCAAGTGAAAATGCATGTTCTGCCTGCCTGCGGTCTGCAATTCCTCCTGCTAACGCGACTGGTATCTTGCGGGAATACTTCGCTTCATATGACCGAACTGTGTCAAGAATTGTCCGTATCTCCTGATCATATGCCTCTGACTGATATTCCTCCAGCTGATCTTTCGTAAACCCAAGATGACCACCGGCTTTCGGTCCTTCAATTACCAGAAGATCCGGCATACGATGATATTTCTTATCCCAGTACTTCAATATCACTTTCGCAGACTTATCTGTGGATACGATAGGTGCCAGTTTCACATCCGTGCCATCTGCAATCTTCGGAAGATCCGTTGGAAGACCTGCCCCGGAGACAATCAAGTCTGCCCCCGCATCGATAGCTTCTCTGACATAATCTTCATAGTCCTGCATTGCCACCATTATATTGAATCCTATGATTCCTTCCGACGCAATCTCTCTTGCTTTCTGATATTCTTTTCTAATGGCTCTTAGATTCGCTGCCTTTGTATTGGTATCAAAATCTGGTTCCTGAAAGCCAATCTGGGCGGCAGAGATGATTCCTATGCCGCCCGCCTTTGCAACCGCTCCTGCAAGGCCTCCCAGACTGATACCTACACCCATGCCGCCTTGTATAATCGGAACTTTTACTTCTTTTTGTCCCAATCTCAATGAATTGATATTCATATGCATTCTCCTACATCTTACGAAATCTGTTATACCGATGTGCAGATAACTCTTCCTGAGTCAAATCCCCGTAATCTCGCAAGAATCGTTCCATTTCTCTTGCTAACATCTGTGTCATCTGCTTCAAATTCTGCACGGTAAAATGTGGCGGTTCTGGGAATACCTTTTCTACAATTCCCATGTGATACAGATCTTCTGCCGTCAGGCGCATGACCTCAGCCGCTTCTTTTGCTTTCGTACTGTCTTTCCACAGAATACTTGCAAATCCTTCCGGCGACAGAATAGAATAAATAGAATTCTCTAACATCCATACTTCATCTGCCACAGCCATAGCTAACGCGCCACCGCTTCCACCTTCTCCAATAATCATAGACAAGACTGGAACCTTTAAGCTGGACATTTCATAGAGATTTCTTGCAATAGCCTCTCCCTGTCCCCGCTCTTCTGCCTCCAGTCCACAGAAAGCTCCCGGGGTATCCACAAAGCAGATAACTGGACGTTGGAACTTTTCAGCCTGTTTCATCAGTCTCAATGCTTTGCGATATCCTTCTGGTGAAGGCATCCCGAAGTTTCGCTCGATATTTTCCTTCGTATTGGTTCCTTTCGCCTGCGCAATCACGGTAACCGGGATGCCATGGAATCTTGCCACACCACCGATGATTGCCTTATCATCCCCATAATAACGATCCCCGTGAAATTCAACAAAGTCTGTAAATAATGCCTGAATATAGTCGCTTCCTACCGGGCGATCATTCATTCGGGAGAGTAAGACACGATCCCATGCTCCCGCCAGATGATTATGAAGCGGAAGATCCTCATCTGTCTTCATTTTGCCAATTTCATTCATATCCTGCGATTTGTTCTCTGCCAGATTCGACTTCATCTTCTCAGGATTCGATGCATCCTCTTTTTCATGCAGCTTCAGAATCTGAGACAAAGTTTCCTTCAACTGTGGACGTTCCACAATGGCATCAATAAATCCATGCTCCAGAAGAAATTCTGAACGCTGAAATCCTTTCGGAAGCTTCTGTCCAATTGTCTGTTCAATCACTCTTGGACCCGCAAATCCGATCAATGCTTTCGGCTCTGCCAGAATCACATCTCCGAGCATCGCAAAACTTGCGGTCACGCCACCAGTCGTCGGATCCGTCAGCACACTGATATACAGAAGGCCGGCATCACTGTGACGCTTTAACGCTGCAGAAGTCTTCGCCATCTGCATCAGGGATACGATTCCTTCCTGCATTCTGGCACCACCAGAACATGCGAATAAGATTACCGGTAGCTTCTCCTGGGTGGCACGCTCTACCATTCTTGCAATCTTCTCGCCCACAACTTCACCCATACTGGCCATCAGAAACCGTCCATCACAGACACCAACAGCCGTCTCTGTTCCGTTGATGCTTATTTTCCCTGTAACCACAGCTTCTTCCAGCCCTGTCTTTTCCTTCAGACCTTCCAACTTCTCTTCATAGCCTTTATAATTCAACGGATTGCGAGTGGTAAGTCCCTGATCCCATTCTTCAAAGGTTCCCTCATCCGCAATCATTTCAACCCTATGATATGCATGTACACGGAAATATCCTCCACATTTTGGACAGATATAATAACCGTTTTTCACATCTTCCGTAATGATTGCTCCGCCACATTTATTACATTTACGCAAAAGTCCTTCTGGAACTTCTGGTCTTGATGCGCCCAGATCAATATAATTTTTCCTTCCTGAATGTAATCTGGTCTTCTTAAACATGTTATCTAACTTCATAGAACGTCACCTTTACATCTTTTCGATAAACTCAATATCTATATTGCCGGCAAGATAATCCGGATGATTCAATATCTCATACTGATAATCCACGTTGGTATCGATTCCTTCAATAATCACTTCTCCTAATGCACACTGCATCTTGCGGATTGCTTCATTACGATTCTTCGCCCATACGATCAGCTTCGCTACCATGGAATCATAATACGGCGGAATGGTGTATCCGCTATATATAGCAGAATCAATACGGATTCCCTTTCCTCCCGGCAGATACATATCCGTGATAGTCCCTGGGGAAGGGCGAAATCCTTTCTCGGGATTCTCTGCATTAATTCGGCATTCAATCGCATGACCGCTCAGGTGGACTTCATCCTGTGTATAAGATAATTTTTTGCCGGACGCGATACGGATCTGCTCTTTGATCAGATCAATTCCCGTCACCCATTCCGTCACCGGATGCTCTACCTGAATTCGTGTATTCATTTCCATAAAGTAAAAATTTCCATTCTTCTCCAGCAAGAATTCTATGGTTCCCGCATTGACATAATTAGCTGCTTTTGCCGCCTTTACTGCCGCCTCGCCCATCCTGGTCCGTAATTCTTCGGTCAGGGCTATGGATGGTGATTCTTCGATCATCTTCTGATGATTACGCTGAATCGAACAGTCACGCTCACCCAGATGAATCACATTTCCATAACTGTCTGCCAGGATCTGGAACTCAATATGCCTCGGATGCTGTACAAAATGTTCGATATACATGGTGTTATCGCCAAAGGCCATCTGCGTTTCCTTCTGTGCTGTCTGGAAACTCTGCTCGAATTCTTCCGGTGTATTCGCAACTCGCATTCCTTTTCCACCGCCGCCAAGAGCCGCTTTGACGATGACTGGATAGCCGATCTTAGCTGCGATTCGAGCTCCTGTCTGGGCATCATAGATTGGTTCTGTACTGCCCGGAATCACTGGGACACCTGCTGCTACCATGGTATTTCTTGCTTCCTGCTTGTTGCCAAGTTTTGCGATGACCTGTGAACCCGGTCCGATAAACGTTATATTGCACTGTTCACACAATTCTGCGAACTTGCTGTTCTCTGATAAGAAACCAAAGCCCGGGTGGATGGCATCTGCCCCCGTCACGATCGTAGCACTTAAGATTCGATCCATGCTCAGATAACTCTCGCTGGATGGAGCAGGCCCGATACAGACCGCCTCATCCGCCAGTTTCGTATGCAAGGCTTCTCTATCCGCCTCCGAATACACCGCCACCGTCTCGATTCCCATCTCTCTGCAGGCACGGATAATGCGCACTGCAATCTCACCTCGGTTAGCAATTAATACTTTCTTGATCATGCTGTCCACCTCGACTATCCAATCATAAATGTCAGTTCCGCACTGACAACCATCTTGCCGTCCACACTGGCAATCGCCTCACCAACACCGACGGGCCCCTTCTGCTTAATAATTCTCGTCTCCAGACGCACCTTGTCCCCAGGGACAATCTTCCCTTTGAACTTACACTTATTAATTCCGCCAAAATACGCGATCTTGCCCTTGTTCTCTTCCATACTCAAGATTGCAACCGCACCAGCCTGTGCCAATGCTTCCACCGTCAGAACCCCCGGCATCACCGGCTCCTGCGGAAAATGCCCCGCAAAAAACTCCTCACGGTAAGATACACATTTATAACCAACCGCATACTGCCCCGGCTCATAATCCTCAATATAATCCAATAATAAAAACGGATGACGATGCGGGATAATTTCCTTGATCTGATTAATATCCAAATGCTTCATACTACCTCCTGGGGACGTAGTAAAATTGAAGTATACTACGTCCCTAATTAAAAAATGTGGTGTACCTATTTGACTTTTGCCCTGTACCCAAATTAACGAATTTTGAAAATTGGCTGGCCATATTCGACTGGCTGGCCGTTTTTGACGAGGATTTCTTCTATGATTCCGTCGTATTCGCTTTCGATTTCGTTCATTAATTTCATTGCTTCTATGATTGCCAATGTCTGGCCTTTTTTGACGCTGTCTCCTACAGCTACGAATGGTGCTGCGTCTTCTGCCGGTGCTGCATAGAAGGTTCCTACCAGTGGAGATTCTACAATTTTTCCTTGTGGTGTTGTCTCTGTCGCAGCTGTTGTGTTTCCAGTGTTTTCTTCGGAAACACCAGATGGATTACCGACTGCTGTCATAGTGGCTGCCAGGGTTGCAGGATCGGTTGCCATCATGGTAGTTGTTACGTTTGCAGCTTCTCCCGTACTGATGGCTGCTGCCGGAATCGTCATTGGCGCGGATATGACCTGTACCTGATCTTTTTTCTTAGTCATATGCAGTTTCATTCCGTTTTCTTCGTATTTTAATCCGGTTAATTCGGACGCAGATACAGCTTCTATGAGTTGAATAAGGTTTTCCAATTCCATAAATCTCAGGCCCTTTCTATCTCTTTCTATGCTTTTCTTCTTCAATTATGCTTCCCTCCACCTATGGCTTTTCGCCAATTTGGATTCTATCGACCTACTATGTTATGCTTCACAAGCTATGATTCTCTTCGTCAGCTTTGTTACCCCTCATATTTTTTCAGCAGAAGGGTTGCATTATGCCCGCCAAATCCCAGGGAGTTGGTCAACACGTAATTCACGTCTTTTTCGACTGGAGCGCCGATTGCGTAATTCAGGTCGCATTCTTCGTCAGCAACTTCCGTGCCTACAGTCTGGTGAATGAATCCATCCTGGATGGATTTGACACAGGTGATAAATTCGGCACCGCCGGCTGCACCGAGCAGATGCCCAATCATAGATTTGGTAGAGTTGATGACTACGTCCTTTGCCGCATCTCCCAACGCCACTTTGATGGCTCTGGTCTCGAACAGGTCGTTGTGGTGCGTACTGGTTCCGTGTGCATTGATGTAATCCACCTGAGATGGTTCAATTCCGCCTTCTTCCATTGCCAACATCATTGCTTTTGCTGCACCGCTGCCGTCTTCTGCAGGGGATGTGATATGGTAAGCATCTCCTGTTGCACCGTAGCCGGCAACTTCTGCATAGATCTTGGCCCCTCTTGCTTTCGCATGTTCCAGTTCTTCCAGCATGACTACGCCAGCACCTTCACCAAGGACAAATCCATCTCTGTCTTTGTCAAATGGAATGGATGCGCGCATCGGATTCTGAGAGGTTGATAATGCAGTCAGGCTAGTGAATCCAGCAACTCCTGTCGGGCAGATACAACTCTCTGTTCCTCCTGCCAACATCACATCCGCATCCCCATACTGAATGGCACGGAATGCATCCCCGATACAGTTTGTTCCAGACGCACATGCAGTCACGACATTCGTGCATTTTCCTCGGAACCCTAACTGAATAGAAATATTTCCGGCTGCCATGTTGGATATCATCAACGGCACCATCAGAGGATTCACTCTTCCCGGTCCCTTAGTCAATATCTTCTCATACTCGCGCTCTACCGTCTGCAGGCTTCCGATACCAGAACCAACGATCACACCCGCGCAAAACGGGTCTTCCTTCTCAATCTCCAGGCCGGAATCTTCATAAGCCTCCTTTGCGGCTGCGACTGCATACTGGGAGAATAATTCCATACGCTTTGCAGCTTTGAAATCCATACGCTCTTTTGCCACAAATCCTTTGACTTCTGCTGCCAGTTTCACTTTATAATCGGTCGTATCGAATTTGGTAATCTCCCCAATTCCCACTTTTCCTTCTTTGATACCTGTCCAGAACTCTTCCACCGTATTTCCGATTGGTGTCACAGCTCCAAGCCCAGTCACTACAACTCTTCTCTTCATACTCTCTGTCTCCTTCTATCCTGAAACACAACATTCTAGCTAACTGTTGACTGCTACATTACCATGCCACCGTCTACGTGTAGCACCTGTCCGGTGATATATGCCGCATCTTCTGATGCAAGAAATGCAGCTGCTGCCGCTACCTGTTCTGGTTTTCCAAACTTTCCTAACGGAATCTGCGCAACAGATGCTTCTTTCACTTTTTCCGGCAATACTTGTGTCATATCTGTCTCAATAAATCCCGGAGCAATCGCATTGACCGTAACTCCACGAGATGCCAGCTCTTTTGCTGCTGCCTTTGTAAGGCCGATCACACCGGCCTTAGATGCCGCATAATTTGCCTGACCGGCATTTCCTGCCACACCGACAACCGAAGATAGATTGATAATTCGTCCGCTTCTCTGCTTCAACATCTGGCGGCTGGCAAAACGAATGGTGTTAAATGCGCCTTTCAGATTCGTATTTATCACTTGATCAAAATCTTCTTCTGACATCTTCATCAAGAGACCATCACGAGTAATTCCTGCGTTATTAACCAGAATATCCAGATGACCATATTCTTTGATCACATTTTGGATAAATGTCTCACATGCCTCATAATCAGACACGTCACACTGGCAGATTTCTGCCTTTCCCTGTGCTGCCTCAATTTCGGCTTTCACTTCTTCGGCCCTTTCTCTGGAACCGTTATAATTTACGATGACCATAGCTCCCAGAGATGCAAGCTTCTCTGCGATTGCCTTGCCAATTCCACGGGAAGCGCCCGTTACAACAGCAACCTTCTTTTCCAATCCATTTTCTAACATAATTCACCTACTACTTTTTCAACGTCATCCCAGGACGCGATATTGTAAACTTTCACATTACGGTTAATCTTTTTCATAAAGCCTGCCAGTGTTCTTCCCGGTCCAATCTCTACAAATGTATCGACGCCATCTTCTATCATAGCCTCCATACTCTGCATCCAGCGTACCGGAGAACTTACCTGCTCTGCCAAAAGTGCTTTGGTCAGTGTAATATCTTCTACTCTGGAAGCAGTCACATTGGTCACATATGGCACTTTCAGCGGATACACTTCTGTGCGCTCCAGTTCTTTTGCAAGTTCTTCTCCTGCAGGAACCAGAAGGGGTGAATGAAACGGACCGCTGACATTCAACATGACGGTACGTTTCGCCCCTGCCTCTTTCAATCGTTCTGCCGCTTCTTCAACGGCTTCTTTCTTGCCTGTAATTACAATCTGTCCCGGGCAGTTATAATTGGCAATGGTCACTCCGTCTATGTCTTCAATGACACGTTCAATCTCTTCTGCATCCATTGCCATGACCGCACACATTGCTCCCACCCCAGCAGGGACAGTATTCTGCATCAGGATTCCTCGCTTACGCACCAGGCGGATGGCA
Source organism: Bariatricus sp. SGI.019 (assembly GCF_050315235.1). NCBI lineage: Bacteria > Bacillati > Bacillota > Clostridia > Lachnospirales > Lachnospiraceae > Bariatricus > Bariatricus sp. SGI.019. Next base: position 146,118 of record NZ_JBNPOQ010000001.1, read on the forward strand.
TTCAGATCCTTCATCCCGCCTGCTACAGCGATTGCACAATACTCTCCCAGGCTTAAGCCTGCGGTGCAATCCGGTGTAAGTCCTCTCTTTTCCACAACTCTGGTCATCGCAAGGCAAGTGGTAACCAGCGCTGCCTGTGTATATTCTGTAATGTCAAGCTTCTCATTTTCTTCAAAGCAAAGTGCCTTCATATCCAGATTCAACGCATCACTTGCCTGATCAAAGATCTCTCTTGCAATCTCGCTCTTCTCATAAAAATCTGCACCCATTCCAGCTTTCTGGGCACCCTGTCCTGGATAGATAAATGCAATCTTACTCATAAAAACCTGCTCCTTTTATCATTGCATCTGTCTCGCTTACCAACTTAGTAATCAATTCCTCACAAGACATTCTTTCTTTTACCATACCGGCAATCTGTCCTGCCATGACACTTCCGTTCTCCACATCTCCATCTACTACAGCTCTTCGAAGTCCGCCCAGTGTCAGCTGCTCCAGTTCTTCAAAGCTTGCTCCTTTATTTTCCAATTCCAGATACTTCTTCGTCATGTCGTTGCGAAGGGCACGGACCGGATGTCCTGTGGTTCTTCCAGTTACCCTGGAATCGATATCCTTCGCCTTGATAATCCTCTCTTTATAATTCTCGTGAACCTGTGATTCATCTGTCACGACAAAGTGAGTTCCCATCTGAACTCCCTTCGCACCCAGCATAAATGCTGCTGCGATTCCTCTTCCATCAGCGATACCACCAGCTGCAATGACCGGAATATTTACCGCATCCACGATCTGCGGAACCAGGACCATAGTCGTATTCTCTCCGATATGTCCTCCTGCCTCACATCCTTCTGCCACTACCGCATCGGCACCACAACGCTCCATACGCTTTGCCAACGCAACAGAAGCAACCACAGGAATCACCTTTACTCCTGCCTCTTTCCACATCTTCATATATTTCTCAGGATTACCAGCTCCGGTAGTCACAACTTTAACGCCCTCTTCTACGATTACCTGTGCCACTTCGTCTGCATAAGGACTCATAAGCATAATGTTGACGCCAAAAGGCTTATCCGTTAACTTCTTCGCTTCCTGTACCTGCTCTCTTACCCATTCTGCCGGAGCACTGGCAGCTCCAATTAAGCCAAGTCCTCCTGCTTCCGATACGGCTGCCGCCAGATGATATTCTGCGACCCATGCCATACCTCCCTGAATAATTGGATATTCGATTCCTAATAATCTGGTTACTTCTGTCTGCATATTAAAACCCCACTTCTATTATTCTTTGTGTTCGTTGATATATTCCATAACATCCCCTACAGTTGCAATCTGTTCCAGATCTTCTGTTGGGATCTCAATTCCATACTCATCCTCCAAAGCCATTACCAATTCAAACAGATCCAGAGAATCTGCTCCAAGATCTTCTTTAAATGAAGACTCTTCTGTAATATCAGCTTCGTCTACTCCCAGATTTTCTGCCACTAATTTTTTGATTGTTTCCAACATACAATTAATCTCCTTTTCTTGATTTGTTCTTTGCAGAAAAGTAGCCACTGGCATTTTCTGCATCTTATAATATGATATCTATATAAACTGGAACTTGCCAGTTTATCTCCGCTTTATCATCGCTATGATGCCATTCCTCTTCTAAGAATGCCACTCAATGATCGTCGATCCCCAGGTAAGTCCTGCACCGAATCCTGCCATCATGATCTTCTGTCCAGCCTTCAGCTTACCGGTACGGTTCATTTCATCCAACAGAATCGGAATACTTGCCGATGAAGTATTGCCATACTCCTGCAGATTCATCGGAAACTTTTCGATTGGTTCCTCCAGGCGCTTTGCCACGGCTTCTACAATCCTTCGGTTCGCCTGATGTAAGATATACCAGTCAATTTCTTTCTGAGTCATCTCATTTCTTTTCAATGCTTCGCGAATGACTTCCGGTACTTTTTTTACCGCAAACTTAAAGACCGCCTGCCCATCCATTTGCATAAAATGTGCTTCATCCACCAGGGACTCTGCAGCTATCTCTGAAGTCAGACCATTACAGTCATGTCTGCTCTTACAAGTAAGTGCCACTCCCTTTAATCCATCGGAATGAGTGACTGGCAGATAAAACTTCTGATCTTCTGCCTTCAACACTGCAGCTCCAGCACCGTCTCCAAATAAGATACAGGTTCCTCTGTCCTTCCAATTGGTCAGATTTGAAAGGCTCTCACTTCCGATAATCAATGCCGTCTTATATATTCCCCCGGCAAGATATGCTGCTGCGGTATTATAAGCCAACACAAACCCCGTACACGCCGCACTCAAGTCAAAGCAGGTGGCATTCATTGCCCCGAGTTCCTTCTGCACTTCACATGCAACACAGGGAAGAATCACATTCGAAGAGATGGTCGATACCAGAATCAGATCTATCTCTTCTGGCGTTACTTCTGCATTATCCAACGCACGTTTCGCCGCTTCACAGGCCATAGAAACCGTTGTTTCTCCCTGAATGATGTGTCTTCTTACCACACCCGTTCTTTCCTGAATCCATTCATCACTGGTCTCCACCAGCTTCGCAATATCGTTGTTATCCATTGTATACGACGGTGCGTATGACCCCGTCCCACATATTATTCCTGTCATATGCATTCCTCTGATTTATTTTGACTTTAAATTATTTTGACTTTCAAAGTATATATCTGGTAAGCGTATTTGTCAAGTACTTTGATATTCAAAGTATTATTTTTCTATAAAAAGATATGTCAGAAATCAACATTTGCTATCGATTTCTGACATATCTTTTCATATTATACACGTCATATCTTATCTTCTATTCTTATATGCCAACTTCACTTCTCTATCCTCTGTGATTAGCATTTCTCCGCGATATCGTAGATCAATCGTTCCGTATCTTCCCATCCAAGGCACGGATCTGTGATAGATTGCCCATAAGTCAGATTGTCACAGATATCCTGTCTGCCTTCCACCAGATAGCTCTCAATCATAATCCCCTTGACCAGTTTCTTAAGTTCCGGATTATAATTTCTGCTGTGAAGGACTTCACTGGTAATCCGGATCTGCTCCTTGAACTTCTTCCCTGAGTTTGAATGGTTCACATCTACGATGACCGCCGGATTTTTCAAATCCTTCTTTGCATACATATCTGCCAGACGTGCAAGGTCTTCATAGTGATAATTCGGGATGGTTGTGCCGTATTTGTCAACGCCGCCTCTTAAAATCGTGTGCGCCAGTTCATTTCCGCTGGTGGTCACATCATTTCCGCGATAAATAAAACGATGTGGATGCTGTGCTGCAGTTACGGAATTCAACATCACTGCCAGGTCTCCACTGGTCGGATTCTTCATTCCCACCGGAATGTCCATGCCGCTGGCTGTCAGACGGTGCTGCTGATTCTCAACGGAACGGGCACCGACTGCCTCATAAGACAATACATCATCCAAGTAACTTCTATTCTCTGGATACAGCATCTCATCTGCAGAAGAAAGCCCCGTCTCTTCCATAACACGGATATGCATCTTGCGGATTGCCACGATACCAGCCAACAGATCCGGCTCCTTCTCCGGGTCAGGCTGGTGCAGCATTCCTTTGTACCCATCTCCCGTGGTACGCGGTTTATTCGTATATACTCTCGGAATAATCATTAATTTATCGGATACTTTATCTGCAACCTTTTTTAGACGATTGACATATTCACACACCGACTCTTCATTGTCTGCAGAACAAGGTCCTACCAGTACAACAAACTTATCAGATTCTCCGGTAAATATCTTACGGATCTCATCATCTCGTATCTTCTTAATCTTCGTTACCTCTTCCGGTACCGGGTACTGAGCCTTCAACACATCCGGCAGCGGTAATTCATGGTTCAATCTCATTGACATCTCTCTATCTCCTCCTGTTTTCACCTTATCTGCTCTGACACAAGTCCTTTTCCAATCAGATCATTCAGGAAACCTTCGCATCCTTCTACAATGTCATCGTATGTCCGGTCAAAATTCCCGGTATACCAGGGGTCTGCGATATCTCTTGGATTCTCTGAGAAGTCCAGAAGCTTGCATACCTTGTGCTCCGGGTCGGAACCAATGATCCTGTCTATGTTACGAATATTACGGTATTCCATCCCAATCAGATAGTCATACTTCTGATAATCCTTCTTCTGAAGCTTCACGGAATATTTCCCTGAGGTACTGATTCCATATTGTTTTAATTTATTCACCGTTCCATAGTGAACCGGATTGCCAAGCTCTTCTGAACTTGTAGCAGCAGAGGCGATATGAAACTGGTCACCCAAGCCACGTTTCTCTACCATGTCACGAAAGACGAACTCCGCCATCGGGGAACGGCATATGTTTCCATGGCAGATGAATAATACATGAATCATATAGTCAAACTCCTTTGATGATCATCTCCTCTGGAGACTGTATCTAGTATAACACCACCGCCCCAAAACTTCAACACTTTAAAGTGTTGATATTTTCTTGTCAATTTTCTGAACAGAGCGATACTCAATCCTCCCCGCCTGCCACCGTATGTCAACAGCTGTATAAAACTGAACCTATCATATCCATTCGGAAGCTTTCCGGCAAATAAAGTAGAGATACCTATACTTGAAAATCGACCAATCAGATTAAAAAGGGATTCTCCTTCCATCAACAAAATTTATACGTGAAACTTCTTTTCCAGTAATATCAATTTTCATACGCATCTCTGCATCAGCTGACCGCCATTCTCCTTCAGCCACCTGTTCCATTTCCAATAATCTGGGAATACCCGAAGCACCTCTGCATAGAATCTGTCTGAATGATTCATCTCTTTTCGATGGCAAAGCTCATGAACCACAACACTATCAATGACTTCCGACGGCGTCAGCATCAGAAGACAGTTGAAATTCAGATTCCCATTCGCGCTGCAGCTTCCCCACCTGGTCTTTTGATTACGGATTGTGATTCTCCCATAATCGACACCTATCTTTGGCGCATAATATGCCACCCTCTGTGGAATCACTTTCACTGCCTGATCCGCAAGTTCCTGAATCTCTTGCATGGTAAGCTTCTCAACCGGCGGTCGTTCTTCTAATCTTTGTCTGGCAATCTCCTGGTGCTTCTGAATCCATTCTTCATGCTTATGCACAAACTTACAAATTTCTGAATCAGGAAGTCTTATGGGTACACGGACAATCACCTGCCCATCTGGTTTTACTTCCAATCCTATCGTTCTTCTATTGCTCCTGATCACGGTATACTCTAACTTCATATTGCCTGCCCCATTAGTTCAATCAATAGGATAGATTCCCAAATTAAAATGACACGATTAATTGCATTTTAAATCGTTCTTCTCCATAAACCGCATGCGGGATTCCCTTTGGCATGATTAGTGTATCGCCCTCCTCAAGGTAGAACACATCATCCGCCACCGTAAAGCGACCTTTTCCTTCAAGCACCGTCACCATTGCATCTCCACCGGAAGAATGAGTGGAAATCTCTTCCCCTTTGTCAAAGGAAAATAAAGTCATGCTGACAGAATTGTTCTGAACAAGCGTCTTGCTGACAACCTGCCCCTCCAAATACTCTACCTGATCCTTTAATGCTAACTTTACTTGCTTCTCAATGTTCTTATACATCTTTCTTTTCCTCCTAATTATAAAAACGGCAGTGTCATCTGTTCATACTTTTCTTCCATCTCTATTTCAGAGACTTCGTACCCCTCCATCTGACGACCGACCCATTCCATCAGCACATCTACCACATAATCCTGCTGCTCTTCGGTAAGTTCCTTTCCTCTGGGAAAATGATGCCATTTCTCCAGACAGCCTCTGCAGCAGCAAGCCGTAGCATGCTGCGCAATGAAAATCGGATGGCCTTTCATCGGTGTTTGTTTACCATCATTAGGAATCACCGCTGGCGCCAGACGCTGACTGACAAAGTCCTTGGCATGCTCCCGAATCTTGTCACCGCCTTTATCAAGCACATATTTCTTATCCTTTTCTTTTAGATGAAACCCACTGCGAAACTTCGACTGGGATAAACGTTCAAACAAATCTTCCAGATTCCTTTTCTCACCATCACACAATCTTCTCACTCTTCTTATCCATCGTTAATCTTCCACCTTCTCAAACCGATACTTCTGCTTCACATCTGGATACTTCTGTCTGTCCACTTCACTCATGAACATCGCATACGGTCTGGCACACACCTTAAATGGTGCATACAACGCCTGATAAATCACTAGTCTCTCGCCTGTCTCTGTATGTGACGCAAACGCAAGCACCTTATACAGATACTCCGAAGTATCCGCAGATACCCACTCACGCTTAAAATGCTGCACGATATCACCCACACGGATATCCCCGTTCATTACCTCTGCCGGCTGTTCCTCTTCAGGTTCTGAGGCAATCGGTTCTGACTCTAATTCCTCATATTCGTCCTTGTCAAGAGAGACCGGAACACCGGTTTTGCCTGTGATATGAACACCGCCATACCAGGTACCCTCGATAGTAAAAATGTCACCAATGTCGTATTCCGAAGAATAATCATTATTTTTCTTTATAATCTTAATTTTATTCATTGGAGTCACCTCAATTTCCCTATTGCTTTTTCAATTTGCCTATAATCATTTATTTTCTCTCGTAGCGAGAGCTTCATCAAGACTTCCCGCCAACATGCTCAGATAAGATGTTCTCACCGTATCCTTCATAGAAAGTCCCAGTTCCACCATTTTCTTTTATTTCTTCTAGATTATTAACCGGCAGTTTAACTTCGATTTCATAATGATTCAATAAATATCCCCTCCCCGGTCATTACAATCTCTCTACCTTCAACTATAATTCAACTATCGCGTTATCTATTCCTCTGCTTCATCCAACGCCACTCCTTCGCCCCATTCCTTCAGATACCTGAGATATTCTGCTTCTGTATTCAGGAAATTCTCTGCATTCTCGGGCAGTACGATGGGTTCCAATGTACCTGCGATATAATTGCACACATATATCACTTTGCTGCAATTCAGGAATACCCAGTCGAATTGTACTTTTTCATTTTTCTGGCGTTGTTCCATGTATTCGAATAGAGATTGTGCATCAATCGTTGTCTCGTCTGTCGGATGTAAGAACAGATACAATCCATTATAGCGTTTGTTCTTGTAGTTGGCATTTAGTTTTTCCAACTTCCTGTCGAATCGATACTCTGCTTTTTTCAGATAATCCTGCTCTAGTTCCGGATCGGGTAACACAGCCCAGAATCTTCCGTTGTAAAAGTACAGCCGATCTCCGTACCGTTCGATTGCCGATTCTGGGAGTTCTTCTTTCCGGCATCCCAGATATTGTTCAATGAAGGATTCTGTCTTTCCATCGTCTGGCATGAGTGCCTGACTGACTTCCAGTCCAAAGTCCATGGTCTCATTGATCCAGTCCGGAGATTCACTTTTGATGAAGACAGGCTTATATTCTGCCCACAGATACTTTAATGAAACTGCTGCGTATATCTCATTTAACAGCTTTTCATATGCCATCTTTCTACCTCCCGTCTCTGACCTTTTGGTAACTTAGTACAGAGTATGGCAGTTTTATTCAGACTCGCCCCACTCTAATATTTCCTTCAGACTCCTTGGTTCATAATCCATATGCATCTCCTCTAATGATTGATATGGCCTTCCATCGTAATTTCTCCCGCCATTGTCAATCTGACTACAGCAGAATAGATGCAGGTCACTAATATAATAATTCATTGATTGCCCTCTCTACTCAAATGGATACCGTACTCCCCAGTCTTCTCGAAGTGCATCCATCTGTTCCATAATCTTCACGGTCTCGCTGTGTGGCATTTCTTCACATTCCAATTGTCCAGCTTCCAACGCTCTCTTGCAGGCCTCGACTTCATACTCGTATCCGGTGATCTGCTTTGGTACTTCTATGGTGCGGACTAATGTTCTGTCCTTTGTAAACACTTCGATCTTGTCAATATTATTGATATTATATGCGATCAGATAGCCCTTGGTGCCGTAGATGATGCCGTACTGCTCTGTTGCGGCCATCATTCCTGCGTGCAATGTTGCAATACGTCCATCTTTGTAACTGAAGATCATCGCATCTTCTGCATCCATGCCGGAATCTATTTTTACACAAGTTGAAGTGATTTTCTCGATATCATTTCCAAAGAACATACTGGCGAAATTGATTGGATATACACCCACATCCAGCAGTGCTCCGCCGGCAAGTTCCGGCTTGATCAGACGTTCTACTCCAGACAGTTCATACCCCAGATTCGCACTCAGCATTTGTAGTTCTCCAAGTTCTCCACCTTCCAGAATATCTGTGATAATCTTTCGAGACGGCATATAGCGGGTCCAGATCGCCTCTGTGATAAATACGTGCTTTTCTTTTGCATAATCAAGAAGCTCTCTTGCCTGTTTCGCATTTGCAGTAAACGCTTTTTCACACAATACCGGCTTTCCATAGGTAATACATAATTTTGCATGTTCCAGATGATGAGAATGTGGGGTCGCGATATAAACCAGATCTACGTTCTCATCAGCCAGCATCTCCTCATAAGAGCCATAGGCTTTCTCAACATGCTCATCCTCTGCAAATCTTTGCGCCTTCTGCAGATTCCGGGAAGCAACTGCATATGCATCAGCCCCTTCCATACCGTTCAATGTAAGTGCCATCTTGCGAGCAATACCGCCTGCGCCTAATATTCCAACCTTCATTTCTCATTCTCCTTTTCTATCATCCAGATTTTCTGTGCAGGCTCCCATTGCCTCCATTACTGCATTGCGGAAGCCGCATTCTTCCAACTTCTTGACCATCTCAATCGTAATTCCTCCAGGGGTACATACTTGATTCTGCAGCTCTGCCGGATGCTTTCCTGACTTCAGGACCATCTCCGCACTTCCTTTTACAGCCTGTGCACTCAGACGGATTGCCTGATCCCATGGAAATCCTTCTCTTGCGGCTCCATTTGCCATTGCGTCTATCAACATAAAGATCATCGCCGGAGATGAACCTGTAACCGGAATAATTCCATTCAGCAGTCTCTCTGGCATCCGTTCTGCTGCCCCGAATCCTCCGATCAATCTTGTAAGTTCTTCCACCTCTTCTTCTGTAACGTTATCGTTCGGCGCTACTGCGGTTACCGCTGCACCAACCGTAGCACAGGTATTCGGCATAGTACGAACAATCTTCTGATCAGCGCCGATGTGTGACTGAATCTCATCCAGTGTAACACCTGCTGCCACAGACCATACGATGGTTCCATTTTCCTGGACAGTCTCGGCAATTTCATCGAACACATCCGGACAGAATCTTGGATGAATTGCAATCAATACAATATCTGCTTTTGCTGCTTCTTTATTATCCTGTGTAATATTAACTCCCAAAGTATCCTTGATCTTTTCAAGGCTTGGCAGATAGATATCCGACACCAGAATCTCAGCCGGATTAATCAATTTGTTATTCACAATTCCTCCAAGAATTGCATTTGCGATAAGTCCACATCCAATGGTTCCTAACTTCATCTTCTCTTCCTCCTCGTAAGTTTTGAACATATTTATACCAGTCTCGTGGTCCATTTCGTACAATCCCATACGTCTGTCGCAATTCCATCATAAAATTCTGGTTCGTGGCACACCATAAGAATACTTCCTTTATAATCAATCAGTGCTCTTTTCAGCTCATCTTTTGCCATTACGTCCAGATGATTCGTCGGCTCATCCAACACCAGAATATTGGACGGGCGGTTGATCAGCCTACACAGCCGAACCTTCGCCTGTTCGCCTCCTGAAAGCACCTTTACTTTACTTTCGATATGATTCGTGGTCAGACCACATTTTGCAAGGGCAGAACGTGCTTCGTATTGGGTGAATCCTGGGAATTCGTTCCAGATCTCTTCCAGACAAGTAGTCTCGATATCCGGCGGCATCTCCTGCTCGAAGTATCCGATTTCCAGATAATCTCCCTGCTCTACCGAACCTTCAAGCGGATCGATCAGTCCCAGAATACTCTTAAGAAGCGTGGTCTTTCCGATTCCATTTGCACCGGTCAATACAATCTTACTTCCTCTTTCCATCTCCAGATTCAGAGGTGAAGACAGGGGATCATCATATCCAATCACCAGGTCTTTGGTTGTGAAGATATATCTGCCCGGCGTCCTTGCGACCTTAAAGTTGAATTCTGGTTTCGGCTTCTCGGCTGCAAGTTCAATGATGTCCATCTTATCCAGCTTTTTCTGACGGGACATTGCCATATTTCTGGTCGCGACACGTGCCTTATTTCTTGCCACAAAGTCTTTAAGCTCCGCAATCTCTTTCTGCTGACGGTTATAGGCTGCCTCAAGCTGTGCTTTCTTCATTGCGTAGACTTCCTGAAATTTATCATAATCTCCTACATAACGTGTAAGCTGCAGATTATCCATATGGTAGATGAGATTAATGACGCTGTTCAAAAAAGGAATATCATGAGATATCAGAATAAATGCGTTCTCATAGTCCTGCAGATATCGCTTCAACCAGGTGATATGTTCCACATCCAGATAATTGGTGGGCTCATCCAACAATAAGATATCTGGCTTTTCAAGAAGTAATTTGCCCAGAAGAACTTTGGTTCGCTGCCCGCCTGAAAGATCAGTTACATCCCGCTCCAGTCCGAGTTCCAGAAGTCCCAGCGCTCTTGCAACTTCTTCTACTTTCGAATCTATCAGATAGAAGTCCCGATTAGTGAGCAGATCCTGAATGACTCCCAGTTCCTCCATATAGGCTTCCATCTGCTGTTCATCTGCATCTCCCATCTTATCACAGATCTCATTCATCCGCGCTTCCATATCGAACAAAGAATCAAAGGCACTTCTGAGAACGGATCCTATGGTCATGCCTTCTGTAAGGACTGCGTGCTGATCCAGATACCCGACCTTCACGTTCTTCGCCCATTCAATCTTGCCTTCATCCGGCATAAGCTTCCCGGTGATAATGTTCATAAAGGTAGATTTCCCCTCGCCATTTGCTCCAACCAGACCGATGTGCTCTCCCTTTAACAAGCGGAAAGAGACATCTTCAAAAATCGCACGATTACCAAAACCGTGCGATAAATGTTCCACATTCAGAATACTCATATAACCTCCTCAATCATTTACCATATATGTATGTATATCATCCAATGTATCGATCAATGGATCCAACAAGTCTATACGCTCACATGCATTACTCAATACGACCATTACATATGGATGTTCATCTGCCATCACAATTCCCGCATCATTCTGTACCATATAATAATCACTGGAATTGATCCAGCCTGCCTTGGAATATACCGTATACGTATCTCCTAATGTGTCATAGATACATGAATTCAAAGTATCTGTAAAAACAGATGCAAGCCACCGGGAATCTTCCGTATCACTCATAAAGTAATCATACATTTGCACCCACAAAAGTCCCAATTCTCTCGCTGTGATATCTGCCCACTTATCGATGAACTCTATATCACTACACCCGGCTTTTTCCATCCATTTTTGAAACACTTCTTTTCCATAAGTATTCCACAGCACTTTATATCCATCATTACTGGATATATGAATGGTCTCCTCTATCACAGAGCGCTGCTCATCCAGGCAAGACGGCACTTCCTGTGCCAGACAGACTATATAAGGCCCTTTGATGGTGCTGGCAGAATAATAGGTCTTTGTCTCGCGATAACTAAAACCCTGACCACTGTTCAGATCATACATCCAGAAGCTGACATTATAACCTTCTGCTTCAATTGCCTCCGTTTTATCTTCTAATTCCTTCTTTAATCTTGGTTCCGGTTCATGAACAACCATATCTATTGCCGATGAGACCACACTGGCTCCAACTGCATGCGAATATGTACTTGATTCAGCCGCCTTTCCTGTCATGGTGCAAAAGCTGATCAGAGTCATAAGGAAAGCACACACAATAAGAACCGATCTTCCCTTTTTCATAGCCTACCTCTTTCGTACTTTAGATTGCCTTTCCGGCCAGAACCTCCTGATAATCTTTGTAATTCTTCTTCAGAAGTTCCGGTGTATTCAGTCCATACGGGCATTTGGACTTGCACTGTCCACACTCCAGACACCCTTCAATCTTCTTCATCTTCTCCTGTGTCTCCTCTCCCAGATATGCAGCCGATGGCGCGCGCCGAAGAAGAAGTGACATTCTTGCACAGTTATTGATCTCGATTCCTGCCGGACATGGCATACAATATCCGCAGCCCCGGCAGAATTCCCCCTGCAGCTCCTGCTTATCTCTTGCAATCCTCTCTGCAATCTCTCCTTCCATCTTCGGTGGATTGTCCTGGTAGGATAAGAACTCATCCAATTCACGTTCTCTCTGGATTCCCCAGATTGGAAGGACGTTATCATATTGATTCATATATGCATAAGCCATCTCTGAATGATTGATCAGCCCTCCAGCCAGAGCTTTCATCGCCAGAAATCCCATATCCTTCTCTTTACACTGCTCTACAAGATTCAGTTCCTGTTCTGAACTCAGATAGCTGAACGGAAACTGCAATGTGTCATAGAGCCCACTGTCTATTGCTTCCTGGGCCACCGCAAGACGATGGTTCGTAATTCCGATGAATCGGATCTTTCCCTGCTTTTTCGCTTCCAGCATTGCATCATATAACCCATCTTCTCCACCCGGTTTCGGACAGAATGCCGGATTATGAAACTGATATACATCTATATAATCAGTCTGCAGCTGTTTCAAAGATTCCTCAAGATCCTTCCAGAAGCCTTCCGCATCCTTAGCCATTGTTTTGGTCGTAATAAAGATATCTTTCCGCACATCCGACAGTGCATACCCAATCTTCTCTTCACTGTCGGTATACATCCGAGCGGTGTCAAACAGCCGCACTCCGTTCTCATACGCTTTTTGCAAAATCTTCGCTGCATCTTCCTTACTGATCCGCTGAATCGGCAGCGCCCCAAATCCATTCTTATTTACCACAATATTCGTTCTTCCTAATCTGACAGTATCCATAATTCTCCTCCTTCGTCTTATGTATTATCTTAGCACATCCTTTCACCTCTGACCAGAGGACAACACTGGATGAAATGTTGATAAAAATATAAATTTGGTTTTTCTTTCTGATAGCGTTGTTAATTGTTCCTTATCATGTTATAATTTTATCAAATGATTAGACAGGAGGCGTGCATTATGTATGCAGAATTTAGTGACAACCTAATAACCGGTAATGAGATGATCGATTCTCAGCACAAAGAACTGATCTCTAAGATTAATGACGTTCTGAAAAGTTGCGAACAGAGCAATGATAAATTAGTCGCAGTAAAGACTCTGGACTTCTTGGAAGAATATACAGAATATCATTTCTCCGCAGAGGAAGCACTTCAGAGAGAGATTGAATATCCAGGCTACGATAAGCATAAAGCTCAGCATGACGCTTTCAAGCAGACGATCGCTGATCTTCAGGATATGCTTCAGGAAGAGGAAGGTCCATCTCCAGCTTTTGTAGCAAAGGTTCAGGAAAAGGTCGTTGAATGGCTTTATGTACATATCGAAGGCTTTGATCGTTCTGTTGCAGAATACAAATTTATGCGCGAGAACAATGCAAGACTTTAACAGCGATATCAGATTTTGATTCATAATCATAGCGCCCAGCTATAAGCTGGGCACTATTTCTTATACATTTTATTATATTATTAACAAAGGAGACCTATTATGGCAATGACCATCTTCCATTCCATCTATCAACTTTTATGGGGCGATCTCATTACCATTCCATTACCCGGCGGCAGTTCCGTGGGGATTTCCCTGTTAGTACTGATATTGATTCCATCCGGCATCTACTTTACCATCCGGACCCGGTTTCTTCCTGTCCGCCTTTTCCCGGATATGATGAAAGTTACAATTGAAAAAAAGGCATCTTCTCAGAAGGATTCCATCTCTGGACTGCAGGCATTGATTATCTCCACTGCGACCCGTGTCGGTATGGGGAATCTGGTCGGTGTGGTAGCTGCAATATCCGCAGGTGGCGCCGGTGCCGTCTTCTGGATGTGGGTGACAGCTCTTCTGGGTTCCTCTACAGCATTCGTTGAGGCGACCCTGGCACAGCTTTACAAAGAAAAGGATCCCTTATATGGCGGATATCGCGGTGGTCCTGCCTACTATATCCACCATTTATTTATCAAAAAAGACAGCACCCGCAGGCATTCTGTTATCGCCATTTTATTCGCAATCTCTGGTCTGATCTGCTGGTGTGGCATCAGCCAGGTCATTGGGAATTCCGTTTCTTCGGCGTTTGAAAATGCCTTTCATATTCCACCACTCTATACGACGATTCTACTCGTCCTTATTGCCGCAATTATTGTACTTCGCAAAAACGCGACCGTAAAAGTGCTGGATATTATCGTACCGATTATGGCAGGGCTCTATTTCTTCGTTACGATATTTATTATCGCAAAAAATATAACCCTGCTTCCTTCCGTTTTCCAGCAGATATTCTCAGAAGCATTCGGATTGCGTCAAGTCGCAGCCGGAGGTTTCGGTGCTGTGTTGATGAACGGTGTAAAGCGCGGACTGTTCTCCAATGAAGCAGGTTCTGGATCAGCGCCATGCGCGGCCGCCGCTGCTGATATCAACCATCCTGTCAAGGAAGGACTCTTGCAGGCATTCGGTGTCTTTATCGACACCATCGTTATCTGCAGCTGTTCCGCAATGATCATGCTTCTGACTCCATCCGCACTCACCGAAGGGCTTGTGGGCATGGATCTTCTTCAGGAGGCAATGCGCTATCATCTTGGAGAATTCGGAGTGATATTCATTGCTGCCACTCTGTGGCTCTTCAGTTTCTCGACTTTTATCGGTGTACTGTTCTATGCCAGATCAAATGTTGCCTACCTGTTTGGCGATAACTGGCTGTCACAGACATTGTATAAAGTCCTTGCACTGATCATGCTGTTCATCGGCGGACTGGCTGCATACACCTTCGTCTGGGATCTGGGAGATGTTGGAATCGGGATGATGACCATCTTTAATATGATTGCATTGATTCCATTATCACGCCAGGCAATTGACGCTTTAAAAGAATACGAACGCACAAAAAAACCTAGATAGCTACTTCCCTTTATTCACTTTTTCTGACACACCAGCGATACTGGTAAGGTGCCATCCATACTGACTGCATGCTCACTCTTTCTTTACGAAAGAGGTCTTCATACTGTGCATCAAGAGTCGGAAGACATGCCATCTTACCTTCCCCTGAAAAATTGGCAATACAGATCAGTTCTTTTTCTTTGAAAGTTCTCCGTATGGCAAATACCGACATCTGACAGGTATCCCACGTTGTCACATTAGCTTCATTGCGAAAGCATGGATTCTGTCTTCGTATCTGCTCCATCTTCTTAAGCCCTCTCCAGATCTCATTCTGGACAGTTCCCTTTTTCCTGCGAAGTTCTGCATTCTCCCAGTTAAAAGGGCTTCTATGCAGATAACGACTGTCTGCGGCAACATCCGGATTATTCTTATATCCATAATCGTTGACCTGGCCAATCTCATCTCCGGATGAGAGCATCATAAATCCCTTCAGGCTCATACATGCTGCATGCATCATCAAGACCCTCTGAATGCCTTGCTCTTTCTGCCAGTCATCCCCTTCGAATCCGCCCTTTTCGATTCCGCACAGACTTGCAGTTGTCCCACAACTTCTGGCATCTAGGCTAATCGGATCATAATTATACAGTTCACCTCTTGCAAAACTATCTGGGAACGTCCCTTCGAAGAACCGGTACAGATACTCCTTATGTCTTAATGGATCAATCTGGAGATTTCTTTCCTGTTCTTCATCCAGTCCCCATCCGATATCATCATGACAGCGCAGATAATTGACGAAATAACAATTATCAGGGAGACTGTGAATGACATCCATCTGATGTTTCAAAAGTCTGGTGTCCTGTGTAGCCAGGGCCGCCCACAGATTGACCATACTGGATACTCCATACAGCATATGGCATTCCGGTTCTTCCTTCGTACCGAAGTATACCGGCAACTCTTTCGGCGCCATAACGACCTCACCTTTTAGGATAACTCCCGGACATACAATCTCCAGAATCATTCGAATCATCCGCACAATGGTATGCACCTGTGGCAGATTCCTGCAGTTTGTTCCAAGTTCTTTCCAGATATACGGGACTGCATCGATTCGAAAGATCTCCACACCCATATTCGCCAGATACAGGATATTTCCCACCATCTCATTAAACACTTTTGGATTGTGGTAATTCAGATCCCACTGATATGGGTAAAATGTAGTCAGTACAAATCTTCGCATCTCTTCACACCAGGTAAAATTCCCCGGTGCCGTAGTCGGAAATACCTGAGGCATCGTCTGCTCGAATCTTGATGGAATATCATAGTTGTCATAACACTGATAACGTTGCATATATTCCCATTCTCCTGCCTTGGCGCGCATTGCCCACTCATGTGTATCCGCCGTATGATTCATGACAAAGTCAAGACAAAGACTGATTCCCCTCTCCCGCAATGCTTTTGTAAGTTCTTCCAGGTCCTCATTCGTACCAATCTCCGGGTCAACCGTTCGAAAGTCTTCTA
This sequence comes from Bariatricus sp. SGI.019, assembly GCF_050315235.1. Classification (NCBI taxonomy): domain Bacteria; kingdom Bacillati; phylum Bacillota; class Clostridia; order Lachnospirales; family Lachnospiraceae; genus Bariatricus; species Bariatricus sp. SGI.019. Next base: position 162,699 of record NZ_JBNPOQ010000001.1, read on the forward strand.
TTGCATATCCTCCGTCGTTATACGGATGTGGCATCTTCAAAAGCGGCATCAGATGCAGATATGTAATCTTCTGCTCTGACAGATAATCCAGGTTCTGGATCAGTCCCTTCAGATTACCTGCAAATAGATTCGGATACATGGTCATTCCCAGCATATTTTTATCTCTGAACCAAAACGGATTCTTTTCTCTTTTGCTATCCAGTTCCTTCAATTCTGGGGATCTGTTTTTAAAAAATGACTCCATCGATAGAAACAACTCTTCATAGCTACGGTCATCCTGGTACAACGACATGTATTTTTCATATAGCTCCTGTCCATGGAGCTGCATTCTTCGTTTATAATCTTTATCTTCCATTTTATTTCCTGCTTACATTTCGTTCCATCATATCTAACACCATAGTGACTCCTTATCTGTCAGAATTATGGCGCAGATATGTAATATTATTTTTATCGGTTTCTACTTCTATAATGTCTGTCAGGCCATATACTACCTGGCTGATAACATATTCCCCATCGTTGATATATATTTCAACCAGATTCCTATCCACGAAGATCTCCAGCCTACATTCACCAGAAACTTTTGGACTCTTTGCTGTCAATGCATACTCTTTCAGATCTGCAAAGACTTTACTCCGATCCGTCAGAATACGCCTGTCACACCTTTGAATCTGATAACCACCAATGTTGAGCTTCTCTCCTTCTTCCAGACATACTTTTATGCAAAATGGCTCCAACGGATTCCACTCTTGTGAAGATGCTGCCACTTCGTTAAAATACTTCCTTACTTCAGGGTGCACCCTGTAACAGACATGCCCGTTCTCCACTTCAACCACACGTGGCAGACACATCATACCATTCCATTTAATTCCTTCAGCCTCTGTAACCGGCTGCGGCATACGCATCCAGGCAATCATGACTCTTCGGCCTTCGTGATCCAGATTCGTCTGTGGTGCATAGAGATCCATTCCATAGTCTACATACTGTACTTCTCCAGTCAATCGAAGATTGCACTGTTCCCGGTCGAATTCTGCCGTAGCACAGATTGCATGGTTCTCATAACCACAGGACCCATCTGCTATATACATGGCAGATCCTTCAAACACATGCACTCCATCTACCTCGAATATATCCGGGCATTCCAGAATCCTGCCAAAGCGTTTATCCTGAACCTGATTTTTAAACTTCCAGTTGATGCCGTCATGGCTCGTATAAAAGACTGCTCTTCCAACCTCTTCCCGATAAGTGCTTCCAAGTACCATGTAATAGGTATCGCCATCTTTCCACACCTTTGGGTCTCTGGTATGCGTCGGATGTGCCTGATCTTCATTCTGGTTCACCGGAATAATCTGCTTTTTATTTTTCCAGTTGTCAAAATGTATCCCATCCTTCGAGATCACCATCGCCTGGCTGGTTTCAAAGCGGTTATCCTTCGCCATATGAATATTCTCACGGTCTGATTCCAGATATTTTACTGCCGAATAATACAGGTACATCTCTCCGTCTTTCTCAAGCGCGCTTCCCGAAAAGACACCATTCTGGTCATAATCCTTCGTCGGAAATAATGCTACACCCAGATGCTCCCAATGAATCAGGTCATCGCTCACCGCATGCCCCCAGTGCATGGTCCCCCATACCGGAGCATACGGAAAAAATTGATAGAACAGATGATATCTGCCTTTAGAATAGATGAATCCATTCGGATCATTGATCCAGTTACCCGGAGCTCTTAAATGCAATTCTTGTTTTGTCATATTTATTCAGTCCTTTATTCTGTCAATTCTATTTTACTGCACCCGCAACTACACCACCGATAATCTGCTTCTGAAGCGCTACATACAGAATCAGAATCGGAATTACGCACAGTAACAATCCAGCCATAATTGTACCATAGTCTGCAGAATAGGTTCCATAGAAACTATAAGTAGACAACGGCAATGTCAATAATTTCTTATCTGTCAATACCAGTGACGGAAGCAGGAAGTCGTTCCAGAACGCCAGTGAATTCAAGATTACCATTGTTGAGATGATCGGCTTCAACAGCGGCAGCACAATCTTAAAAAATGTCTGAGAGTGTGTACAGCCATCGATATAGGCTGCTTCTTCCAGTGCAATCGGAACATTTCCTTTGATAAATCCATGGAACATAAACACGGACATCGCCATGGAGAATCCTGTATGCAGGAAGATCAAAGTAATTCTGTGATTCAGAACGTTCAGTGTACCTCCATAGATACTTACCAATGGAATCATCAATGCCTGGAATGGGATAATCATGGATGCCACCATCAGTGCAAATGTAATCTTAGAGATTCCATTATTGTGTCGAACAATATAATATGCAAGCATTGCTGCCAGCAGAGTTACCAGCACCGTTGCGGAAGCCGTTACGATCAGCGAATTCTTGAATGCATTCAGGAAATCCATCTGTGTAAACGCTTTGACAAAGTTATCAAAAGACAATCCCTTGATTGTAAAAAGCCATGAAAATGGGCTCTTAATGATATCTCGCTTCTGTTTCAGCGAATTGATCACCACCATAAGAAAGGGGAACATATAAGCAATAAAGATAATGATCAGGCCTGTCATTGCGAGAATGTTGGTTACTCTTTTCTTATTTCCACCAATTGTTGTACGGCTCATTATGCTTCTACCTCCTGTTTCTTTGTCAGATATACCTGAATACCACTAATACATGCTACAATGATAAATAAGATCAATGCCTCTGCCTGGCCGACACCAAACTGTCTGGATGTAAATGCCTTTTCATATACATGCATCGCTGCCATCTCTGTCGTTCCGTATGGTGCACCGGCAGTTAATGATAAGTTCAGATCATATACCATGAATGCGCGGGACAATGTCAGGAACAGGCAGATCGTCACAGACGACATCATCAGCGGCATAACAATATTCTTCATCTTGACCCATCCGGATGCTCCATCAATGCTTGCTGCTTCCATAACATCTTCATTCAGTCCCATAAAGCCAGCCACATAGATCAGGATCATATAGCCGGACAGCTGCCATACCGATACCAATACCAGTGCCGCAAATGCTTTCGTTGGGTCTGACAGCCAGGATACCTCGAACAATTTCCAGCCTGTGGTCTCTCCGATACTTACGAATACTCTGGAAAATACGAACTGCCATATGTAACCTAATACAATACCACCAATCAAGTTCGGTGTGAAGAATCCTGCACGGAAGAAGTTCTGTCCTTTGATTCCTCTTGTCAATAAATATGCAATTGCAAATGCGATCACATTGACCAGCACAACTACCAGAATCACATACTTGAATGTCAGAAGCAGTGATGTCCAGAACTGTGTATCCTTCATAACACCTGCAAAGTTCTTAAGTCCGATAAAATGCTTTTCGCTTGACACGCCATTCCAGTCCGTCAAAGTCAGATAGATACCATAGATAAACGGAACCATTACGACTGCAAAGAAGCAGAACATTCCCGGCAATGCAAACATACAGAAATCTTTTCCATTATTTTTTGATCTCATCTCTTATCCCTCTCTTCTATTCCTGTTCATCCCAATAGTCTTCAACAGACTCGATAAATTCTTCCCTGTCACTTCTGCCAGCCAGATATTTCTGCATTGCAGCTCCCAGCACAGACCAATGGTCATTCGGTACGATTGCCGCTGCATTGAATGCTCTGTCATTGTGAACCTTCTCATAGATATCACGTGCCAGCGGGTCACTTGGCTCATACGGATTATTCTGGAATGCCGGAATAATACTACAGGTCTTCACCAGCATCTGCTGCCCGATCTCACTGTATACAATCCAGTTCAGGAATTCCTTAGCTGCAGCCTGCTCCGTCTCAGACGCCTGCTGTCCATCCACCATCACCTGCTTTGACGGAGAAGCCTGAATCTTCTGATTTACAAAGTCATCTTCATCATTGTTCATAAAATACGGAAGAAATCCATATTCGTCGTCTTCTTCTGCTCCTGCTTCTTCCATATTCGGCCATGCCCAGTTTCCATTGAGCCAGATAGCCGTCTTGCCATCCACCAGATCGATTGCCATCTCATCGTAATCTGCTCCCAGCGGATCACCTTTTGCTACATTGTATTTCTTCAGTACATCGAACATATCCAGGAATTCTGCCATGCGGTCATATTTGGTCAGATTGATCTCTCCATCCTTGATCTGTTCAATACATTCCTGCGCCCCCTCAGAGGTTCCGTCATAAGTCTCATAGATATATTGCAGGTGGTGAGCACCCAGCGACCAGTCTTCCTTTGCAAGAGATACCGGCTTTTCAATTCCACCCTCGACCAGTCTATCCAACAACTCCTCAAATTCGTCCAGCGTTGTAATGGAATCTGGATCGAATGCCTCGCCCAGTGCATCTTCTATGATTGCTTTGTTGTAGATCAATCCACGTCCCTCAATACACAACGGGAAGCTATAGATCTTATCATTGACTCTTGTCACATAATCTTCAGCTTCAGCGACCCACGGCTCGTTCGTCAGATCTGCCGCCTTCTCTTCCGCCAGTGCAATTACATCTGTGGTGTCCAGAATTGCCAGTGTCGGAGCACTTCCTGCATTATACATGCTTACCACCTTCGTATACGGAGAATCTCCATCCGTAACCGGCATTACTTCTACATGCACACCAGACTTTTCTTCGAAGACTTCTCCCATCTTCTCTAATGCTTCCTGAATCTCGGCTTTCGTATTCAACAGCGTAATCTCCGTTCCTTCCAAAGAAGCATCATACGTAAACGTATCCACCGACATATCAATCGGTTCTTCTTCCTCCACCTCATTCGGGTCATCCGGATCACTGGCGAATCCGAATCTGCATCCGGTCAGTGTTGTTGTCATCAACGCTGTCACTAGCCCGAATGCAATGACTCTTGTAATAAGATTCTTTCTCATGACTATTCCTCCTAGAATTCTTATATTTCTTAGTTTCTTTGCATAAATAACCGGTAAAGTAACCGGTTACTTTGTAGTTTCATAATAACACCACACCATAGAGTCGTCAATGGTGAAAAATATCTTTCTAAAATTTTTGTTAAATATCCACGATTCCTGTCTTCTTTCATTGTACACTCTTCACATAACCGGTTACTTTACCGCTTACTCATTGCTCTTTTTTTTCGATTTTGCTATACTGATATTATTAGATTTTCAAAGGACAGGAAGCGGTTTTATGGCACCAAAAAAGAATGTAACATTTGATGACATTGCAAAATACACACATTTTTCCAAGACGACCATCTCCAGATATTTCAACAATCCAGACTCTCTGACTCTGGAAAATCAACAGATTATCTCAGATGCGCTTGTTAAATTAAATTACAAGGAAAATAAAGTAGCCAAGATTCTTGCAAACGGGAATACTGAGTTCATTGGTATCATTATTCCCAACCTATATCTCAACTACTATTCAGAGATGCTCAATCAGATTCTGTCTACTTATGAAACATTTGGTTATAAGTTTCTGGTTTTTGTTGGAAACGAATCGGAAGAAGCCGAGCGAAAATATATCCAAGAGCTTCTCGCCTACAAAATTGAGGGCCTAATTGTCCTAAGCCACACCATTCCTTCTAAGGAACTGGCCGACTTACAGATTCCACTCGTATCCATTGAGCGTGAGAATCAATATATCAGCAGTATTAACACGGACAACTACATGGGGGCTATTCAGGCTACCAGTCTGCTGGCTAAGCATGATTGTGATGTCCTGATCCATGTCAATTCTCCAACTCCAGAGTCGATCCCTGCTTACCGACGAATTCAGGGATTTCTTGACATCTGTGAACAGAAAGGACTGGAACACCGCATCTATATCAGGGATCTTGGCAACCAATATGAACAAGACCAACAATATCTCATGGAAATCATCGATGAACTGGAGCGCGACTACGCCGGGAAGAAAAAAGGAGTATTTATCTCCAATGATACGCACGCCAATGGTTTTCTGAATCTTCTTTTTCGCAGATACGGAACTCTGCCGGAAGATTATCTCCTTGTCGGCTTCGATAATTCTCCGATCTCCCGGGAGGCGATTATTCCAATCAGTACAGTCGGTCAGCAGATCGATAAGATCGCCTTTGAAGCAGTGAAACTATTAGACGGGCAGATCAAAGAAAGAAAGAAAAGAAAACCTGCACCGATTGGCGAACCAGTCCATAAAGTAATCACTCCGATCCTGTGCCGAAGAGAAACTACGGAAGGCTTCTCTTCATTCAAATAATACGACGAGAAATGCTCATGTTCCCAAAAGGTCCATGAGCCTTTCTCTAATTTCTGTCAAATATTCTCTTCCCAGTATATTTCCTCAGGCTCTACATATTCAGTCGTTCCACAACTTCTACTGCCTTCGGACTTCCTGCGACTCCGCCGACTCCAGTTTCGCGGAGACTTACATCCATCTTATCTCCTACTTCTTTCATAGCGTCAATGACCTGATCCACCGGAATCTGGCTCTCGATACCTGCCAGAGCCATGTCTGCTGCCGCCATGGCATTGACCGCACCGCCGACATTTCTCTTCACACATGGAACCTCTACCAGACCGCCTACCGGATCACATACCAGACCCATCAGGTTCTTCAGCGCCATTGCACAGGCATGTCCCTGTTGCTCTGTGTTGCCGCCTTTTACATAACAGATAGCCGCTGCGGCCATTCCCGAACCAGAGCCAATCTCAGCCTGACATCCTCCGGAAGCGCCTGCCAGATATGCTCGATTTGCAATAATCTGTCCCACACCCGCTGCCACATACATAGCTTCGATCATCTTCTCTTCCGGAACATCATATTCCCGATAATAAGTAACAAGAACAGCCGGAAGTACACCGCAGGCTCCTGCAGTCGGTGCTGCAACGATTCGCTTCATACATGCATTATTGCAACCCATCTTCAAAGCATTGGACATTACCTTTGCCATGTAATCGCCACACAGGGTATCCCCTTTTTCACGGTAGGCATCCATAAGCCCACCTTCTCTTCCAACCATGCGGCTTCTGGACAATTCATCCGGTTCATAGGCATCCAGCCCATCCAGCATTGCCTGCCACATGTGTTTCATTTGTTTCCAGGAATCTTCTTCCGTAACGCCTCTTTCTTCTGCATCTTCTAACTGAACCGCTTTCCAGAATTCAATTCCTTCCTTTTCGCATCTAACGCGCGCCTCTTCCATAGATTGATATGACATACGCTTTCTAATCCTTTCTTTCCCTATTCCGTCTCTCCATTTGCATTCAGGAACTTCACACGGATAATTCCCTGCTTGCTCTCCAGATCATCGATTGCCTCTTTTGGTACAACCTGATCCGTCTCAACTACCATAACAGCAAAACCACCACGCTTATCACGGAACACCTGCATCGTTGCGATATTAATCTCTGCATTGCTTAATGCCGATGCAACTTCCTTAATTCGTCCCGGCTCGTCCACATTGCGAATGATCAGCGTATTACTCTCTCCACTGAAGTTCACATCGATTCCATCCAGCTTACATACACGGATTCTTCCACCACCGATAGAATATGCCTGAATCTTCATGGTATTCACACCTTCTGCTTCCATAATAATCTGAGCAGTATTCGGATGTGCTTCTTTAATATCCTTATTCTCGATGGTAAATTCCATGCCTTCTTCTCTTGCAATCTCAAAGCTATTTGGAATCCTCATATCGTCAGGCTTCATTCCCAACAAGCCTGCAATCAGTGCCCGGTCCGTTCCATGCCCTTTCCCCGTAGCGGCAAACGATCCATGCAGATATACGGTAGCCTTCTTGGGCTGCCTTCCGAAAAGCTGTCTGGCAATCAGGCCAATCCTCGCTGCTCCTGCTGTGTGAGAACTGGACGGACCTACCATTACCGGTCCCAAAATGTCAAATATACTTCCCATTTCTTTTCCCTCTCTTTTTCTTATTTTGACATATATCTACTTTTATTATACTTGGGATTTCTATGGTTTACAACGACCAATTTCCCCACTCGCGTAATCTTGTAAATTTTCCTCGAATATGCTAAGATTGGGTACAGTCTGTATATAAGGGAGAGTGTAACTTATGAATAAGAAAGAAGTACTGGAAATCCGCAAGCAATTCACCCCGGAAAACTGCGCAATCACGCGAATCTGTGGCTGCTATGTGGACCATGAGAAAGAGAAAAAAGTCGAACTAAAAAAAGCTTTCTTATCCCTTCCAGAAGAAGAAGCTTTCAAATACTTTGATATTTTTAAACATACCTTGTCCGGAACCCTTGGGAAAAATCTCATTAATATGGAATTCCCACTGGAGCAGGAGCTAGGCGGAGGTACACAGGAATTCCTTCTTAAGCTGCGTGACAGTAAGCTGGAAGACGACCTTCTGGTAGAAGAATTCTATGATAAGATTATTGAAAATTATATCTACGCTGAGAATTATTACATCATTCTGATTCATGCAGTCTACGATGTTCCCGGCAAATCCACCGATGGTTCCGAGATGTTCGATGCCTCTGATACAGTCTACGAACATATTCTGTGCAGCATCTGTCCGGTCAACCTCACAAAAGCAGGTCTTACCTACAACGCATTGACCAATAATATCGAAGACCGCATCCGTGACTGGATCGTAGAAGCCCCAGTTAAGGGCTTCCTGTTCCCGGCCTTCCAGGATCGTGCCAGTGATGTACATAATATCCTTTATTATACCAAGAAACCAGAAGATCTCCAGCCAGAACTGATCAGCAATGTACTGGGGAGCACCATTCCTCTGACCGCCGGCGATCAGAAGACCACCTTCCAGACTATCATCAGTGATACACTAGGTGATGAATGCGATTATGAAGTCGTTCGCAACATCCACGACAATCTCAACGAGATGCTGGAAGGAAGCAAAGAAAACCCAGATCCTCTGGAACTGTCCAAACCAGATGTTAAGAATCTGCTCACCAGAAGCGGTGTTCCAGAAGAAAAGCTGGAATCCTTCGACGAAGAATTCCAGGAGATGGTCGGTGACAAGAACACCTTACTCGCATCCAACATCGCCAGTGTCAAGACCTTCCAGATTGAGACACCCGACGTGGTCGTAAAAGTCAATCCAGAGCGCTCCGACCTGGTAGAGACCCGCGAGATTGATGGCCGGATGTGCCTGGTCATTGCAATCGATGACCACCTGGAAGTCAACGGAATTGAAGTTCGAAAATAGTTCTGCCAATTTTTTTCAAAAAAACACAAAAAGTATTTGCCAAATGATGTTTTATGTGATAGAATATCTTTTGTTAGCGGAGATGGCGGAATGGCAGACGCGCTAGATTCAGGTTCTAGTGGGAGCAATCCTGTGAGGGTTCAAGTCCCTTTCTCCGCATCTATTATTTTTATAAAAAAACCGAAAACTTCACTGTTTTCGGTTTTTTTCTTTTCTACAATTCTAAAGAAAACCTTATGTCTTCGTGAACTTTTTGTGATATCCCTTGAGACTTTTGACTAAACATACTACAATAAGAAATCGTTTAAGGAGGGTTTGAGTATATGAGTATAAATGGTAACACAGTAAGGAAAGATACCGAGGATTTTTTTGGTGATGATTTCGAAGTCATATATCAGGAAGATTTCCCCGACCTAAACTTTTTTGAAGATGAAGATGACGATTACAGGGATGTTCTGTCGAATCTCTCAGAATTAGATGACGATGATGACATTGACTATCTGGAAGAAAATTATGATTATGATAAATATGAAGATGAGGAGGAAAACTCTTCTGAAGAAGATAAGAAGAAGCGCAAAAAGCGCCGCAGAGTACCGAATCTGCTCTCCCCTGCAGGAAAAGCTGCTAAAACCGGTGGAAAAATAATCTATAAAGCCGTTAATCTTTTGCTTCGCGGAGCAACTTTAATTTTAATCGCGATAATCACATATACACTGACTGTAAATTTCTGGAATAATTACAGTGCCTACGGAGATATTTTCCATGCTATTACAGACAAAAATTATATCTTAGGCGCTTATGCGGGGATTGCGTTATTCTTACTGCTTTTTGAGGTTATCACTTTTCTGATGGTGTTATTTGGCAGTAAAAAAAGCGGCCGCAAGGGCCGCTGTCAGGATACAGGACGAGGCCTGTTCTCTTTTGTATTTATCTTCGTAGGTTCTTACCTGGCTTACTTATTTCACGGATTCGTTCCGACATCTCTGAATCCACTCCAGGGAGTGCAAGGCGCACTTGCGGTATATGGTACTTTACACACAACATTACTTCCGCTTTGCGCCGCTGGCATTATCAGCTGTCTGATTCGGAAATTCCTGATCCGATAAGCGATTTTTTTCATACTCTTCGTCTTCCGTCTCTACCTGCTTCAGGAAATCAGCATCCTGAGACTTGAGCCGGGGGATGAAGCGTTTCGCGAATCTGCCCTTTCCACGATTCTTCACATAAAAATAACCAATCGTGGAAAATACAACTGCGCCAATAAAGTTAACGAACAGATCTTTCATAGTATCCAGAAGTCCGATATCCAGATAACCGCCAAGGCCCAGACTCTGTCCATTGACTACCACATCCGTGATATTGTCAATTTCAACTGGGGTGTTTGCTCCCGCCGGATCCAACATCACAGAGTGAATACTATGTACGATCGTATCTTTCTGCATGTCCAATCCAAAGAAAAGATCCATACTACATTCAAAGAATTCCCACAACACGCCGATCGTCATGGAAAAGCAGAATGCTACAATTGCCACGAACACTGGCGATAATTGTATTGAGAATTTTTTACTTCGGTTCAGGATATCTACCAGTGCGAACCCAATTGCCGCTGCCAGGAATCCGTTGATCGTATGCAGCGCGGTATCCCAGAACGGAAACCTGATATAATAAGCTTGGATCTCTCCAAGGATTTCTGCTGCAAATATAAAGATTAATATCGTAATTTCCAATGCAGTAGGCAGTTCTATTTTCAGATTAATCTGTATAAAGCTTGGAACAAAAAGCAGTAATAATGTCAGAATACACAAGAATACATTTTCATAATTCTTATTAAATATCTGAAGCACCATCATCAATATTACCAGCATACGAAGAACCACATACACAACAAATGAGCTTCTGTGCTCTCTTAGTTCCATATGCATTGCTTTTTTCCATACTTTCAGTCTTTTTTTAATCTTCATCTGATGTCCTTTCTCTGCACATCTCCTAATTCAGGAAATTTTCAATAATAATGGATTCTGCTTCCTCCTCCGTCATACCCAATGTACGCAGTTTCACAAGTTGTTCATCATTAATTCTTCCGATTGCCGCTTCATGGATAATTGCCGCATCCAGATGTCTTGCATTGATCTCCGGAATGGAGCTTACTTCTGCATGATCCATGATGATGGAATCACACTGTACATGAGCATGGCACTTGGCATTCCCTACCGCCTTCGGGTGAAATACCTGCTTAGACTCGCCTTTTGCAACAGATCTGGAGATAATCTGCGCGGAGCTTCCCTCTCCATTCATCTGCACTTCCATATTGGATTCTGCAGTCTGACTGTCATGCGTCATTAATTTTTCAATCACATATAACTTGGAATTTGCTCCCATCTCAACATCCGTCTCACGAACTGTAGAATCTACACCTTTAATCTGTGCTGTATCCAGTGTAAATACAGCATCCTCTTCCAGATAAATCTTTGTGACTGGATTCAGCACTCTGGCACCTGTGCCTTCCCCTTCCCCATAATGCTTCTCCTCATAACGGACATTCGCACCCTTTCCCACATGGAAAGAGTGGATTCCATCATGACGGCTTTCGTTACAGCCACTGTTGTGAATTCCGCAGCCGGCTACAATCGTTACATCCGCACCTTCTGCAACATAGAAATCATTATATACTACATCTGTCATACCGGAAGCATCTACCACGACCGGGATATGTACCTGCTCTCCTCTAGTCTCTCCGTCAATATAGATGTCAATTCCTGACTTTTCTTCCTTTTTCTTAATCTTAATATGCTCGCTGTCTCCGTGACAAAGAGCAACTCCATTATGGCGCAAATTAAAAGCTCCTTTTTGCTGGAAACCAGATCCATCGATCTGCTCTAATATCTTTTTTGTAATCTCATCTAATGTGGCCATCTCTAACACTCCTCTCTCTTAGCAGTTCATGCAGGCGCAGCTGTCACCCTTATCCAACAATGTCGGAAGAATCTCATCTTTTGGTCCGATTGCGCCAATATTGCCATCCTCAATTACCATAATCCGGTCTGCCATCTGGATAATACGCTCCTGATGAGAGATAAGGATCAGGCTTTCTTCCTTTTTACTGTGAATCTTTTCAAACTGCTGAATCAACATAGAAAAACTCCAGAGATCAATCCCCGCCTCCGGCTCATCAAAGATACATAACTTATGCTGCTTTGCAAGCACAGTCGCAATCTCCAGGCGTTTCATCTCTCCGCCGGAAAGAGTTGCATCTACTTCTCTTTTCAGATATTCCTGTGCACACAGCCCGACACTGCTTAGCAATGCACAGCATTCCGGCTCTGACAGCTTATGTCCTGCCGCCAGAGACAATAACTTATCCACCGTCATACCCTTGAATCTTGGCGGCTGCTGGAATGCGAAACCAATTCCCGCATTGGCGCGATGATTAATATCATAAGAAGTAATATCCTCTCCGTCCAGTATGATCTGGCCTTCATCTGCCTGTTCAATTCCCATCAACACCTTGGCAAGTGTTGATTTTCCACCACCATTCGGTCCAGTAATGACAAGCATCTCACCATCTTTAACATCAAAACTGATACCCTTGACGATGCTTCTCTCTATTCCATTTTCATTCACCTTGAATGTCAGATTTTTTACTTCCAGCATATCTGCTTACGCTCCTTTTCCAACTGTATTTTCCAATATATTCTCCTATTATTAATATACACATACTTCACATTATAATCGGTTTTTTCTTTTGTTGCAACATATGGTTTTCCGGACACACATAAAATAGCCTTAATAAAAAGAGCCCGCACGCGAGCTCTTTTATCCAGATTCTCTGATTATCTTAAGATCGTTGTTCCTCTTGACTTGCCCTGCATTGTAAATGCCGCACCGGCGATATTCATCATCTTCGTTGCACTTACGATTGCATAATACCGGCCTCCTCCGCTCTTCGGAGCATCTCCGATTACATGGAACCAGCTAAGTCCAATATATATCGTAAATATAAATGACATCACCGCTGCCGGTATCCACAGGTCACTTAGAATTCCTGCCAACACAGTCAGGATGATTGCATACACAACGGCCATCCCCAGAACATATCTTGCTTTTGAGAAAAATGCTTGTTTTTTCCCTGATAACAGGAAGAGCAGAAGTACATATAGCACCATCGCCAGCCAGAAAATCGCAAGATACATTCCACTTATGGTCTGATTCTTCACTTCTTCTGTACTAAACACACTGCGTACAGCCAATGATATTCCCGCAATAAACGGTGTCAGAACCAAAGCCTCCAAGTGGAAGAATACCGTCAGAGCTTTGACATTTGCGGTAAAATACATACCAATATAGCATATCAAACAGACAATTACCGCCAGAATCAGCCATTTCCACTGGTCAAAGAACAAGGTCTGGCGATTCAAGATCTCTCCCGGATTACTTTTTATCGCTGCAATTCTCTTACTCCATGACATTCCTTCATATCTCAAAAAGAAATCCCCAAATAACAGTGCAATAACTGCATTCATGAAATATCCCCACACAAGCATCCATGTCAGATTCTTGTTCAGCTGTCCCAGCGTCAGTATCTCCTTGGTAATATCTTCTTTCCAGATCTTCTCAAACTGCTCTTCCCAGATATCCTTTTCCTCACCCAATATCTGTTCATCCACTTCTTCAAAGGAAATATCCAGCTGTCGGATTGTTCTGCACACCTTTTCAATCTCTCGCAGATTCTTCTCTTCCTCACTGATCCGCTCCAGGCGCTTCTCCATAACCTCATCCAGCGAAAGGGCCCCCGCATTCAACATCTTAACATCCGATATCGGAATTCCCAGCGCCCTCAAGACTTTGATTCGTTCCAGATTCTTTACATCCTCTTCTGAATACTCACGGTAATTGTTCTCCCGATTTCTGACTGGATTCAAAAGGCCTTCCTCTTCATAATAACGGATGTTCGCTCTGGTAATCCCCACCCTTTGTTCTACTTCCTTAATCTTCATACGAATCCCTTCCTTTCGTTCTTATATGATGCGATTGTAGGGTATCAAGTTCCCTGAAGGTCAATATATTTCCTGAAATAATTTATTTCCACACAATATCTGCCAAATGTATTTTCTCTATATGAGAATTCCAATCTTCTTTACTATATATCTTCTTATAGAAATTATCTACTTTTATCGTTTCTTTTCCAAATAATCCCCTCTTCTTCTTACAATAATAAACCGTTACTTTCCCATAATATTCCTGGCTTACTCCTGTTGACCGGAAAGTTCCTGACATTGGAGGTATGCCCAGGGTCCTTTTGTCAAAACTAACCAGTAATAAATGATCTTCCGGAACAGGATTGCCAGAAATTATCGAAACGCAGAATTGATTGACACTATCTTTTCTATCATAAAATTCTAAGTCTATTTCTTCCACTATAGCCTTTCTAATCTCATCTATTTCTTTATCATATTTCATATCGATCCCTCCTCTTTCTTTATTTCTTATAGCAATTGTAAAGTATCAAGTTCCTTGAAGGTCAATACTATCCCTGTAAAAAGATGTCTATACGGACAAAAAAAGCCCCAACCCCCTGAAATCGAAAGGCTGAGACTTTCACTGCGGATGACAGGAATCGAACCTGCACGGTCTCCCACTAGATCCTAAGTCTAGCGCGTCTGCCAGTTCCGCCACATCCGCATAATCCATATAAATGATATCAAAAGGGACCAGCATTCTGATCCCTTTTTTAGTGAGCGTGCGGGGATTCGAACCCCGGACAACTTGATTAAAAGTCAAGTGCTCTACCACCTGAGCTACACGCCCATAATAACTGGGCTAGTTGGATTCGAACCAACGAATGCAGGAGTCAAAGTCCTGTGCCTTACCGCTTGGCGATAGCCCAATAAAAAGAAAAAAGGTGGGTAAAGGGACTCGAACCCTTGATATCCAGAACCACAATCTGGCGCGCTAACCAACTGCACCATACCCACCATATATATTACTTATCGAACTATTGATGTCCAACTAAGTACCACCTTATTCAATTTTTGTGGTTCTAACGAGCCTGGGGGGATTCGAACCCTCGACCTACGGCTTAGAAGGCCGTTGCTCTATCCAGCTGAGCTACAGACTCATAAGACTAGCTCCTTAGAACTATACTTCTTAAATCCCTTATGGCTTTAAGAAAGCGGGTGATGGGAATCGAACCCACGTATCCAGCTTGGAAGGCTGGTGTTCTACCATTGAACTACACCCGCAAAGTCTATCGGGGTGACAGGATTCGAACCTGCGACCTCCTGGTCCCAAACCAGGCGCTCTAGCCAAGCTGAGCCACACCCCGATATTTTATTTTCGTGTCATTTATGTCTTCATCTCCGTGACACAATAGTTATTATATAGCAAGGCTCTCAGCTTGTCAACAACTTTTTTCACTTTTTTACAGTACTTTTTACAACGCACTTTTTACAGATATCGTAATGAGAATTCTATCCTGTCTCCGCCCCCAATTTCCATCACCATATAACTGGGCCTGCGACCTTCTTGCCTTGGATACGCAATGCTTCCCGGATTCAATGTAATAAGATCTTCTTCTCGAGTCAATGTCGGTTTGTGTGTATGACCATACATCACAATATCCGCTCCTCGTGCTCTTGCTTCTTCTTTTAATCGTTCTTCTCCCATAGAGACATAGTAATAATGTCCATGGGAAATAAACATATGATAACCACCCATCATAAACTCTTCTTCACCCGGAAGATCGGAAAAGAAGTCATTATTTCCTCTTACAATATGTGTAGGGCAGTCTGCCAACGCTGTGATATAATCTTCTCCACCCTCGACATCTCCGAGATGAATCAACATATCCATTGGCTTTTCTTCCTCCAGTACCTTTTCCAGATTCCTGTGCGAACCGTGTGTATCGCTTACAATCACTACCTTCATAAGTATCCTCGCAATCTTATCTTTCTCTGGATTCCAGTTTTTTCTCCAGAATCTTTCTCATCTTTCTTAAGCCTTCTCCTCTGTGACTGAGTTCATTCTTCTTCTCCGGTGCAAGCTGCGCACTGGTACATCCATACTCCGGAAGATAGAATATCGGATCATATCCGAACCCATTTTCCCCCGCAATCTCATACCCGATGATTCCTTCCATCGTTCCTCTGACCACTTCACTGCTTCCATCCGGGAACGCAGCCGCAATGGCACAGACGAATCTGGCAGTTCTTTTTTCATCCGGCACGCCATCTAATCGGTCAATAAGGTTCTGATTCTTGATATCGTAAGAAGTATCTTCTCCCATATATCTTGCTGAATAGATTCCCGGCTCTTTGTTCAGATAATCAATTTCCAGGCCTGAATCATCTGCCAGAACCACCGCATTTTTGTATTTCGGCATATTCGCCGCTGCTTCTGCTATTTTGGTCGCTTTTATCAAGGCGTTTTCCTCAAATGTCTTTCCATCCTCTACCACATCTGCCGTAATTCCCGCTTCCTTCTGGGACAGAATCCCCATTCCCAGATCTTCGAGAATCATACGAATCTCTATCATCTTATGTGCATTGCCTGTTGCAAATATAATCTTTTCCATCTGTTTCCTCCCCTTTATTATTTCTCCTGTTGTTCTCTGGGCCGTCTGGGCGGTTTTGGCCCCAGGAACTGGTAAAAGTATGTTTTTAACATGCCATTATAAATCTTACGGTTCTTATCCGCCTTTCTTCCAAAATACCTCTCTGCTTCTTCATAAGAAGTAATCATGTATGCAGACCAGGAATCCAGTCGTTTGAAACTGTCGCCAAATGCTCTGTATAATTGCGGCAAGTCTTTCTTGTCTTCCAGACGCTCTCCATAAGGTGGATTCGTAATGATAAATCCATACTTCTTCGGATGGCTTAAGTCTTTGACGTCTCTTTCCTGAAAATGAATCAGATGTCCAACGCCTGCTTCTTCTGCATTTCTTCTGGCTATCTTAACAACTGAACCATCCAGATCATATCCCTGAATATCCACATCAACCTCGTCATCAATCAAGTCATTGGCCTCATTGACTGCATCGTACCATAACTTCCTCGGAATCAGATTCGTCCATTCTTCCGCCGTGAAAGACCGGTTCATTCCTGGCGCAATATTTGCCGCCATCATAGCCGCTTCAATCGGAAATGTTCCGCTTCCGCAGAATGGATCTACCAGAATCCGGTCTTTCCTCCATGGTGTCAGCATGATCAATGCCGCTGCTAACGTCTCCGTAATCGGTGCTTTTCCTGAAACTTCACGATATCCACGCTTATGGAGGGATATTCCTGATGTGTCAATTCCAATAGTAACCACATCTTTCATCAAAAATACCCTCACCGGATAGGATGCCCCATCTTCCGGGAACCATTCCATATGATAATGCTCCTGCAGCCGCCTTACCATAGCCTTTTTCATAATCGACTGTATATCAGAAGGGCTGAAAAGCTTACTCTTCACAGAAGCAGCCTTCGCAACCCAGAACTTTCCATCTTTCGGAATATAATCTTCCCAGGGAAGACTCTTCGTCTTTTCGAACAGCTCATCAAACGTCACCGCCGTGAAGCTCCCGACTTTCCACAATATTCTCTCCGCTGTACGCAAAAATATATTAGCACGGCAGACTGCGTCCGCATCCCCATAGAAAGTGACCCTTCCGTCTTCGACTTCTGAGATCTCATATCCCAGATCAAGAATTTCTCTTTTTAATACCGCTTCCAATCCAAAATGACAGGGCGCGATCAATTCAACTTTCTTCATATAATAATCTCTCTGTTCTCCAATTCTGTCTATTTACTTTTCCATCTTACTTTCTTTCTATAGCACTTGTCAACTCACACCGAAAACTTTCTGTTATCCTGTTAAAATCGGAAATATTTTTATACAAAAAACACCGCCTGCGGTAATCATTTTCCACAGACGGTGCTTTCGTTCTTCAGTTTCTATTCTGTCAGATCAGATTAGTATTTATCACCGAAGTTTGTGCTGTTCGCATTCTTGTTCTTTGAAGTTGTACTCTGTGTAGATGCATTTCTGTTAGATGCATTCTTATCAGATGCGTTTCTGTTAGATGTGTTCTTGTCAGATGCATTTCTGTCAGATGTATTCTGACTGTTGTTAGATGAACTATAATTCTTAGCCATGTTAATTCCTCCTAATCTTTTTGGTTACGAGGTTATTATGTCCACGCTCTCAGATTTTATGTATCTTTTTCACAAAAATGCTCTTGCAAATATATTAAGTTTTTTTTAATTTTTAACTTGCTTTTTGAACCACCCTATATTATACTTAACAATGTAGAAAGAATACTTTCTACAACCCCTTATTAATTATTTATACTCCCCTCAAAAGACCGATGGCTCCCCCATCGGTCTTTTATTTATCCTATATATCTATTGTCGCCTATTCCCCAGCACTCTTATCACGAACATAATGATCAACAACGGAATCAAAATCGGAGCAAGAAGGCTTATAAGACCGCCGATCACGGCAACGACTACCATAATGATTCCTACAATTCCCAATATCAGAAGCAATTTTTTCCACCAGGTATCAAAGCCAAATACATGTACATGGCCGCCAGCCTTCTGTTGTTCCTGTTCATATCTTTGATTATATGGTTCATATCCATATTCATCCTGTGTATTACCCTGTATCTCAACAGATTCAATAATTGTCTTGGCAATCGCCCACGGGTCTCCCAACTCCGCGATCACGTCTTCTTCCCTTCGTCCTTTTCTTACTTCATCACTGATATAACTATCGTAATATCTGACATTATCCTGCACAATCGGACCGCTCAGATCATTTGCCAACGCATGTCTTAATTTTTCCAAAAATTCACTTTTTGTCATGAAAGCCTCCTGCATCTATTCTTACATATATCTGTGCCTTACGGTATATTTTCAATAATAAAACCTTGCACTTAGAATATCACATACCTGTTTCTATTCCAAGTCCAAGGTTCTAAAATTTTTCTTATGACTTTATTAAAATCCTATACTTCAAACATAAGATCGCCGTAAGATGGCATTGGCCATGCTTCTTTATCTACGATCATCTCCAGTTTATCAACTGGTGCACGAAGCGCTTCCATAGCAGGAACAACATCGAAATGATAGTATCTTGCCTGCTCTTCGCCTTCTTCCATTGCAGCTGCTTTATCAGTGATTACAATAAGCTCTTCTAATGCTTTCTTTGTCTCTGTAAGTAATGCAGAGATTTCTCCCAGCAATTCAGCCTGAACAGATGCATCTGCGCCAGCTTCCTTCACTACAACAACTGTATCTGCCAGAGATTTTGTATACTTAATAACTGCAGGAACAATCTGCTTACTTGCCATATCGATCATCGTACGCGCTTCAATATTGATTGCCTTTGAGTAGTTCTCAAACTTGATTTCTGCACGAGATTCCAATTCAGCTTTCGTAAATACCTTGAACTTCTCGAACATGGATACAGATTTTTCTGCTGTCAGAGCAGGAATAGCTTCTACCATAGACTTAATATTCGGAAGTCCGCGTCTCTCGGCTTCTGCAACCCACTCATCAGAGTAACCATTGCCATTGAAGACAATACGCTGATGCTCAGTTGCATATTGTTTGATCAGATCATGAACTGCTGTCTGGAAGTCATCTGCATTCTCCAGCACATCACATGCCTCTGCAAATGCTTCTGCAACAATTGTATTCAGTACAACGTTTGGTCCTGCGATAGAATCACGGGAACCTACCATACGGAATTCGAATTTATTTCCAGTAAACGCAAATGGTGACGTTCTGTTACGGTCTGTAGCGTCTTTGGCAAGATCTGGCAGTGTGCTTACTCCTGTCTCCAGTTTGCCGCCTTTCAGACTGTGTGTAGCTGCGCCTGTACTGATCAGCTGTTCCAATACATCCTCTAACTGCTCTCCAAGGAAGATTGAAATAATTGCCGGAGGTGCCTCATTTGCTCCAAGTCTGTGATCATTACCCGGATCGGCTGCTGACTCACGGAGCAGATCTGCATGTTCATCAACTGCTTTCAGGATACAGGTAAGTACAAGTAAGAACTGGATATTTTCGTGAGGAGTTTTTCCTGGATCCAACAGGTTCTTACCGTCATCCGTTGTAAGAGACCAGTTATTATGCTTACCAGAACCATTGACACCTGCGAATGGTTTCTCATGAAGCAGACACTTCATACCGTGCTGGCATGCAACTCTCTTAAGAGTCTGCATTACCAAATGGTTATGGTCAACCGCTACATTAGCTTCTGCATAGATTGGAGCTAACTCATGCTGTGCAGGAGCAACTTCATTATGCTGTGTTTTAGCAGATACACCGACTTTCCACAGTTCTTCATTGACATCTTTCATGAAACCTGCAATTCTCTGACGAATGGTTCCAAAATAGTGATCATCCAATTCCTGACCTTTTGGTGGCATTGCACCGAATAATGTACGTCCTGTGTAGATCAAATCCTTTCTTTGAAGGAATTTCTCAGCATCTACAAGGAAATATTCCTGCTCAGGTCCAACGGAAGGTGTCACCTTCTTGGAGGTTGTATTTCCAAAGAGACGAAGCAGTCTGATAGACTGTTCACTGATTGCCTGCATAGAACGAAGCAGTGGTGTCTTCTGATCCAGCGCTTCTCCTTTATATGAACAGAATGCAGTAGGAATGCAAAGCGTAGCTCCGGCTGCGTCATGTCTTACAAATGCTGGTGATGTACAATCCCATGCTGTATATCCTCTTGCTTCGAATGTTGCACGAAGACCTCCTGATGGGAATGAAGATGCATCTGGTTCTCCTTTGATCAATTCTTTTCCAGAGAAACTCATCAATACCTTTCCACTCGGAAGAGGTGCAGAGATAAATGAATCATGCTTCTCAGCAGTTACTCCTGTAAGAGGCTGGAACCAGTGGGTATAATGAGTAGCACCCTTTTCAATTGCCCATTCCTTCATCTCATGCGCAATGACATCTGCTGTTGCAAGGTCTAACTCTTTACCTTCCTCAATTGTTTTCTTCAGATCTTTGTAAACTTTTTTTGGCAAACGTTCCTGCATGACAGTGTCATTGAATACGTCTTCGCCAAAAATATCAGCTACATTAATTGCTTCACTCATATCTTTGCGTTTCCTTTCTTAATCTTTAATTTTAAGCTAATGCTGCGGGGTTTTATGTACCAGAGAAACTCTCTTGCATAAAAGTCAGAAAAAAAGGCACTCCAGATAACTCTGGAACGCCTTTGTTCTTTCTATGCCTGTTAGTATAACTCAATCGGTCGAAAAAGGCAAGTGAAAATTTTATCAAATTATTCAGCCTTACCAACGGAGCCAAATAATTCCATCTTCTCTTTTACGGTCTGCATGATTGCGTCTACACCTGGTTTTAATAACTTACGAGGGTCATATCCCTTTCCTTCCAGATCTTTTCCTGCTTCGATATATTTACGTGTAGCATCTGCGAAAGATAACTGGCATTCTGTATTAACATTGATCTTAGCAACTCCAAGGTCGATAGCTTTCTTAATCATATCTTCTGGAATTCCTGTACCACCGTGAAGTACTAATGGCATATCTCCTGTAAGCTTCTGGATTGCATCCAGAGTTTCAAAGCTTAATCCAGCCCAGTTCTCTGGATATTTTCCATGGATGTTACCGATTCCTGCTGCGAGCATGTCTACACCAAGATCAGCGATCATCTTACATTCATTAGGATCAGCACATTCGCCCTGACCGATCACTCCATCTTCTTCTCCACCAATCGCACCTACTTCAGCTTCCAGAGACAGACCCTTTTCTTTACATACTGCGATTAACTCTTTTGTCTTTGCAACGTTCTCTTCGATTGGGTATTTAGAACCATCAAACATGATAGAAGAGAATCCTGCTTCGATACATTTATAACATCCGTCATAAGTACCATGGTCAAGGTGTAATGCAACTGGAACTGTGATTCCAAGTTCTTCGATCATTGCAGATACCATAGCTGATACAGTCTTGAAGCCTGTCATATATTTTCCTGCACCTTCAGATACACCTAAGATAACTGGTGACTTGCATTCTTCTGCTGTAAGAAGGATTGCTTTTGTCCACTCAAGATTGTTAATGTTGAATTGTCCCACTGCATAGTGGCCTGCTACTGCTTTGTCAAGCATCTCTTTTGCTGATACTAACATATATTATTCCTCCAATTCCTTGGCCATGTAACATTACATCTGCATGGCAATTATATTCGCTTGTTTCATTATATCTCATAAAAGGAAAAAAAACAAGGAGAAAGGTAATGCACTCTCAGATTATGGCAATTACAGAATTCTCTTTCCTGCTTTTGCATACAGCGTATACCATTCTTCTCTTGTAAGTATAATATCTGCTCCCTGACATGCATCTGCTATCCTTTTCTCGTTCGTTGTTCCCAGAATCACCTGCATATGTGCCGGATGTCTCAGAATCCACGCCACAGCAATCGCTGTATTCTTCACATTATATTTTTCAGCAAGCTGATCTATATAAGCATTTAATTCTCCATAAGTCTCCCGGTCTGTGAGGAATGGTCCTTCAAACAGACCTTTCTGGAACGGCGACCACGCCTGAATCGTCATTGCTTTCAGCCGGGAATATTCCAGGATGCCGCCTTCATAATCGACAGCCTGTGGAATCCGGTTATTCACACTTAGTCCGGTATCTATCATCGGGCAGTGAGCAATACTCAGCTGGAGCTGATTAAACACCAGTGGAGCATCCACCGCACGTTCAAGGAGTTCCACCTGTCCCGGATTCATATTCGAGACTCCAAAGTATCGAACCTTGCCTGCCTTATGTAGAGTTTCAAAAGCATCCGCAACTTCTTCTGGTTCCATCAAAGTATCCGGGCGATGGAGAAGCAGAACATCCAGATATCCCGTCTGTAATCTTGCCAATATTCCATCCACAGCCTCCAGAATGTGTTCCTTTGAAAAGTCGTAATAATCCTGTTCGCTCTTACAGATGCCACATTTACTCTGAATATATACTTTATCACGTAGTCCCGGATTCTCCTTAAGCACTTGTCCAAACAATTGCTCACATTCACCGCGCATTCCAGCAGTGCCATACACATCGGCATGATCAAAACTGTTGATTCCGTTCTCCAGACAAAGATTCACTATTCGCTCAACTTCCATACTGCTCATTCCTTTAAAGCGCATGCAGCCTTGTATGACTGCTGATTGTCGCATATTCGTGTGAGGAATCTCATAATATTTCATCGTCATCTCTCCTTCCAATTACCATTCTGGTTATGTTTTCTATATGATGATACAAAAAAATCCGCTGAGTGCCTGTATTTCAAGGCATTCAGCGAATTGGTTAAGTGACTCCGAGGGGAATCGAACCCCTGATTCCAGCGTGAGAGGCTAGCGTCTTGACCGCTTGACCACGGAGCCATATTTCGAACATCTTTCTGTTTCGTACTTGCCTATTATAGCAAACAATTGCCAAATAGGCAAGCACTTTTTTCAAAATATGTTATTTTTCTTCCGGATCTTCCATCAATTCTTCGACATGGGTCTCCGGCACCATTATCATAAGCTGTTTATTCAGATTGTCTATCACAACTTCATCATGCTCACCGCCAAATTCTCCATCTAATGTCCATGGGATTTCCTCAATAGACTCAAACGTAATATGTCCCGTTTTAAATGTATACATATGTTTGGTATCTATCTGTTCAATCAGAAGTGCAGCTATAATCTCCTGCAATTCAATCGGATTCTTCGGGCGTTTGATCAGGGTCACTTCAAACAGGCCGTCATCAAACGCTATCTGTCTGCCAATCATATTACGGAACCCTCCTACCGAACGGGAATTTGTCACCATACCCAGGATAAACTCATCTTCAATAACCTCATCATCATGTATCACTTTGATCCGATAGGAAGGCACATTGAACAACTGTTTCGTTCCTTCCAAAACGTAAGCCAGATGCCCCAGGATATTTTTCATCTCCTGCTTGGTCTCGTAGGAAACACTGGTAAAAATTCCAAATGCCGCAACGTATACAAACGTATCATCATTAAACCGACCCACATCACAGGGAAATACAACACCGTTTACCGCATTGTCTGCCGCCTTCAAGAGTCCCTTCGGGATATGCAGACTATTTGCGAAGTCATTGGTTGTCCCGGTCGGAATATATCCGACCGGAGTTCTCTCTTTCCTTTTCATCATTCCGCTCACAACTTCGTCAATCGTTCCGTCACCGCCGCTACACACGACCAGATCATAATCTTTCGCATTGTACTTCAGTACTTTTTTATAAGCATCCCGGTATGACTGGGTTGGATATGCAGTTACTTCATAACCCGCTTTTACAAATATGTCAATGATATCCGACAACTGTGGTTTTAAAAGTTCCTTTCCTGCATGAGGATTATAAATAAATAATAACCGTTTCATACATATCTCCTCCTTTTATCATAAGATAAACAAAAGGACATGTTGATTCCATGCCCTCTGCCTTTTGCTGATTATGTATTATTTAGTTGTTCGCAACCAAAAAGTTTTCTACACCTGCCGCGGCTTCTGCTTCGTCTTTTCCCTCTGCTACCACCGTAATATTCTCACCCTTCTGCAGTCTTAAGCTCATCATTCCCATGATACTCTTGGCATTGATCTTTTTATTATCAATTTCAATGTATACCTGACTTGCATATTGACTTGCTTCCTGAACCAAGTGTGCAATCGGACGATCTTCCATATCCATATTGTTTTGAATAGTAACAGGTTTCTTGATCATAAAAAAGCTCCTCCCTATTGTTCCCTTAACTTTTCTGCTATTTCACTTAATTTCCTGAGCCGGTGATTTACCCCGGATTTCCCTAACGGTGTCTCCAGGAGTTCCCCCAGTTCCTTCAAAGTTGCATCCCGATATGCAAGACGTGTAAGGGCAACGTCTTTCAACCCTTCGGGCAACTTTTCAAAACCAACGGTATCTTGTATATATTTGATATCCTCTATCTGCCTGACAGCGGCAGATACGGTTTTGTTAATATTAGCTGTCTCGCAGTTCACCTTACGATTTACAGAATTACGCATTTCCTTCATAATCCGGACATTCTCAAGTTCCATCAATGCGACATGCGCTTCCATAACATTCAGAATATCAACGATCTGCGAACCTTCTTTTAGATACACAACGTAGGTCTTCTTTCTGCTGACGATCTTTGCTTCCATATCGAAACTATTTATCATGTTCTTCAGATGTTCCGCCTGATCCTGTGTATTGCAGACAATTTCGAAATGATAGGATTTACTCGGATCGCTCATCGAACCTGACGCGATAAACGCGCCACGGATATATGCCCTCTTGCAGCATACCGCCTGCACGATCGTATTCTTCACAGCCAACAATTCTTCACCTTTGGCGAAAATATAATAATTACAGCTTCCTTTGCTCATATTCCTACGAATTGCGATATCAGTTCTTATATTAAATGTTTTTTCCAATAATGTAAAGCATTTTCTTGCAACTCCAAGATTTTCCGTATGAAGTTTCATGACACATATGCCTTTCTTGTCTTGTGAAAATGCTCCTGTCATATGCACAATTGCCGATAATTCCGCGAGATTACAGTGTCTGGCCTTCGCATAATGCTGCAGCAGCTCTTCTCTTATCTTTCCTGAAAATGACATCTCTTACTCCTATCTTGCCTTGGTAATTGCATCCTTTCCTATATCCCGATGTTCAATACGAACTCCATAATTCTCATTCTTACTTAATACCCAAAACAGTTCATTGGCAAGTGTAACCGAGCGATGCTTCCCTCCGGTACATCCAATCCCTATTACCAGCTGCGTTTTCCCTTCCAAAATATAATTCGGGATCAGGAATTCCACCATATCTGACAACTTCTCCAGGAATACCTTTGCCTTCTCATTCTGCATTACATAATCTCTTACTTCTTTGTCATTTCCGCTCTTAGGACGTAATTCTTCTATATAATATGGGTTCGGCAAGAAACGCACATCAAACACCAGATCTGCGTCTGCCGGAATTCCATATTTGAAGCCAAAAGAGAGCACAGAGATATAAAGATTCTTATATTCTTTATTTTGCACAAATATCTTATTTAATTCTGCCTTTAACTCTCTCGTCAACATATGGCTTGTATCTATCAAATAATCCGCTCTCTTACGTAAAAATCGAATACGCTGCCTCTCCATACGGATTCCCTGATCAACGCGCCCTTCATTTCCCGCCAACGGATGGAACCGCCTGGTCTCTTTGTATCGTTTGATCAGGACATCGTCACTGGATTCCAAGAACAGAATCTCATACTGCATTCCAGTACTATCCAATTCTTCCAGTACTTTTTCCAGTTCTTCAAAGCTCTGTCCACTTCGGATATCCACACCCAGAGCCGCCTTATTGATCTCTGTTCCAGGCACTCGTAACAGATCTGCCATCTTCGGGATCAAAGGTACCGGCAGATTATCTACGCAAAAATATCCTACATCTTCCAACATTTTAAGAGCTGTACTTTTTCCCGCTCCTGACATTCCTGTTACAATTACACATCTCATCTTAGAATTCTCCTAGTCTCTTCACTTCCGGCTCTAATTTTACTCCAAATTCTTCTTCCACTCTGGCAGATACCTGTCGCATTAATTCTGCTACATCAGCTGCTGTTGCATTCTCTCTGTTAATCACAAATCCACAATGCTTCTCCGACACTTGTGCACCGCCCACAGAGAAACCTCTAAGGCCTGCATCCTGTATCAGCTTTCCTGCAAAATATCCTTCCGGACGCTTAAATGTACTTCCGGCACTTGGATATTCTAACGGCTGCTTGCTGACTCTCTTGTCCTTCAGCTCTTCCATCAAGGACTTAATTGCTTCTTTTTCGCCTCCCCGAAGCTGTATTCTTGCCTCCAGCACAGTATAGCCCTTCCTGGCAATAATACTGGTACGATAGCCTAATTCCAGATTCTCCTTTGGAATAGTAAGCACTTCTCCTTCTTCCGTCAAGACCGTGACTTCCTCCAGGACATCCTTCATCTCGCCACCATATGCTCCCGCATTCATTACACAGGCGCCGCCCAGAGTTCCAGGGATCCCTGCTGCAAATTCGAATCCTGTAAGTCCATTTTCCAAGGCCTTATTCGCAATTGCAGACAACAAAGCTCCCGCCTGAGCCACAACAACATTTTCCTCAACCTCAATGTAGCTCATCTCCTTATAAATCTGAAGAAC
This sequence comes from Bariatricus sp. SGI.019, assembly GCF_050315235.1. Lineage (NCBI taxonomy): Bacteria > Bacillati > Bacillota > Clostridia > Lachnospirales > Lachnospiraceae > Bariatricus > Bariatricus sp. SGI.019. Next base: position 190,084 of record NZ_JBNPOQ010000001.1, read on the forward strand.
AACACCTCGATATCCCTGGTCAGATACCAGGAGATTGCTGCCATTTCCAATAATATAATAAGGAAATGATTCTCTCCGACACAAGTCGATCACTTTCTTTACTTCTTCGGCTGTCCTTGGCATCACAAAAAATTCAGCCGGTCCTCCCACACGGAATGTCGTATGATTCTTCATAGGTTCTTCTGTTTTAACCTGTTCTTCACTCATTATTTTCAACAATTCATTATATAAAATCTGATTCATATTCTTCTCCATACACACTACTTGATTTCTCCGTACATCATACACTAAATAACCCATAAATTCAACGTACACTTGCAAAATCCTCATAAATGCGTTATATTATTGCCATATTAATTTTAATCAAAAAGGAGTGAACTTTTCAATTGGACTCGAGTGACGTCACACAACTCATTATTCTAATTATTTTATTGATATTATCTGCTTTCTTTTCATCGGCAGAAACAGCCTTGACAACGGTGAATAAGATCCGGATCCGCAGTCTGGCTGACGAAGGAAATAAACGTGCAAAATCGGTCTTAAAAGTTACCGATGATTCCGGCAAGATGCTCAGTGCCATATTAATTGGCAACAACATCGTCAATCTGTCAGCAGCGTCCTTGACCACCAGTCTTGCTTACAGCTTTGGCGGTTCCATGGTAGCAATTGCCAGCGGAATATTAACCGTATTGATTCTTTTATTCGGTGAGATAACCCCGAAGACCATGGCAACCATTCATTCTGAGAAAATGTCATTGCTCTATGCACCGGTCATCCATTTCTTTATGAAGATCATGACGCCTTTGATTTTCGTGATCAACGGATTATCTACCGGCGTTTTATTACTGCTCCGCATAGATCCGAAGGCAAAGAATACCGCCATGACAGAAAATGAACTGCGGACCATCGTAGATGTAAGCCATGAAGACGGAGTAATTGAATCCGATGAAAGGGAGATGATCAATAACGTATTCGACCTGGGGGATGCCAGGGCAAAAGACGTTATGGTTCCCCGTGTCCATGTGACATTTGCTGATATCAACAGTACTTATACGGAGCTGATTGAAATCTTCCGTGAAGATAAATTTACACGTCTTCCTATTTTTGAAGACACCACAGATAATGTTGTTGGTACTATTAATATGAAGGACTTGTTGTTATATGACAACACAAAGGAATTCAACATCCGTGATATACTTAGAGAAGCATATTTTACTTACGAATATAAAAGCATCTCAGAACTTCTTGTAGAGATGCGCCAGGCTTCATTCAACATTGCAATTGTATTGGATGAATATGGCGAAACAGCCGGACTTATTACCCTGGAAGACATATTAGAAGAGATTGTCGGTGAGATTCATGATGAATACGATGAAAACGAAGAGGATTTTATTCAGGAAATCAGCGACCGCGAATATATCGTAGAAGGTTCTATCAATCTGGATGACCTGAATGATCGTCTGGATCTTAACTTAAGTTCTGAAGAATATGATTCTCTTGGAGGATTCATCATTGAATATCTGGACCGCCTTCCCGAGAAGGGGGATAGCATTACAACAGAAGAAGGAATTCGTATGGTTGTAGAGACGCTGGATAAAAATCGAATCGAGAGTGTCCACTTGTATCTGCCGGAACCGGCATCCAATGACGACAGCCACAAAGAAAACGATTAAATAATAATTCTCTGAATCGAAAGATTTGCAAAAAGAAGACAGGCAATGGTTTTTCCACTGCCTGTCATTTTATTTCTTATATATCTTAATATAACATCTTCTGGATACTTTCATCTTCTAAGTTATCCGCGGTCACCCATGTGTATCCAGTATTAACAAAGGCTTCATTTCCCATATCCAGTGCTGCTCTTGCCGCAGCCACTACAGTAGCATATCCCATTCCAAATGGATTCTGGACAATCAATCCTTCAATCCTTCCATCAGACAAGGCTTTCTTCTCTTCTTCGTCTGCATCAAACCCAACGACCATGACATCATCTGCTTCTGCTCGTTCAAGTCCGGCAATTGCCTTTTTCACTGTCGGCGCATTCGATGCAAAACAGCCCTTGATGTCTGGATGCTTTGCCAGAACATAATCTATCACATCTTCTTCTGTGATATCCGCCGGCGCAATCTGTACATCCGACTCCGCTTCCGCACTCTCTTCGTCTATCTGATATGTTCCCGCATTGATTTCATCTGCAACTATTTTCTGCATGTCTTCTAACTGATCCAGATGATACGATTCTACAATTGTAATATTAGGATGATTATTCTGAATCTCTTCTCTAAATGCATTTTCACGATCCAACGAAGTCTTGGATTTGGAATCATTTACAAACAGGATAATTTCTCCTGAATCACCAATCAATTTCGCAAGTTTCGTTGCTGCTTCACGAGCCGCCGCCGCATTATCCGTAGATACGGTTGCCATCAGTCCCTGATAAGCACTTCCAGAATCATATGCCACAACCGGAATATCATTCTCAGCAGCCAGATCAAACTGCACCTCACATGCATTTGCATCTGTAATGGAGATTCCCACCGCGATCGGATATCTTGCAAGCTCTTCATCAAGGATATTCACCTGTTCATCCACATTATCTTCCGTCTCCGGAGCGCTGTAAGTAACCTTCACTTTATCCTTGCCTTCATAACCCAGATAGTCATTGATATCAGCCGCTGCCTGGTCAACACCTCTTTTTACTTCGTTCCAGTACTGCCCTTCCTCAGCTTTCCCGATAATTGAAATATAGGAACCTGCTTCCAGATGAAGTCCCTCCACATTATCATATGCAGATGGCTCTATCTGATCCAGCTTCCCCTGGTATTCCTTCTCTTCCACCTGCTGCTTATTATCAGAAGATTCTGGTTCCTTATTCTCACTACTCTCGGGAGCAGCACATGCACATGCCAGCATCGCCACACATAGCATAACCGCTAAGACACTACTACTTTTTTTCATGACCTATTCCCTCCTGTTAATCATTATTCAAAACTCACTCAAAAAGCATCTGTTCAGTCTAACAAAAACCACTATACACCAAAAACGTGAAAAATTGTTGAAAATTTTCTTAATTTTTTACAAAAAATTGACAAGGGACAGGGTAATTTGAATTGGGGACAGGGAAAATCGAATCTGGGACGGAGGAAAACGAAAAAACCCCCGTCCCCTCTTGTATATTTTCCCCTTTTGTATTATGATATGGGTAGACTAAATTTGGATTTATGTCTATTTATATCAAAAAAGGAGGTACATATTATGGCACACGTAATTAGTGATGAATGTGTAAGCTGTGGATCTTGCGAAGCTCAGTGTCCAGTTGGAGCTATTGCTCAGGGAGCAGATCATTATGAAATCGATGCTGACGCTTGTGTTGATTGTGGCGCATGTGCAGCTCAATGTCCAGTTGGAGCTATTTCTGAAGGCTAATCACCGGATTCATATGAGAACAAGAATTCAAAAAGGCATTGCATGTTTTGATATATGCAATGTCTTTTTTTCATAGATGACAGCTTTTTACTTGTTTCGCAGATAATCCATGCTATGATATAGTCGCCCAGAAGGAGAATATGATAAGGGGGTATAAGCTTATGGGTAGTAACGCGTTAGAACAATTAAAAAGGGAGACGAAAGATGATGCCAAACTCTACGGCTGTATCAAAGAACTATATGAGCAGGGTGTTCCATTTTCTGAACTGAAAGCACTGATTCCAGACATCCGCCGCACAAGAGAGCAATTACAGATCAAGAGGATGCTTGAGAATAACAATGAAGTTCTTCTGTCTATGATCAGTAAGGAAATGTCTTTTCTTCTGGATGCCAAGGAACGCCAGGAAGAAGAAGAATTCAAAAAACTGGACCAGCTGATCCGCCAGCAACAATCCTTTCGGAAATCTGCGGCGGAAGCTGGTCCCGTAAAAAAACTCAGGAAATTATTCCTTCCTGCTTAAGTTCGCGAACTTCGTGTATTCGCCGAGCCAAGCCAGATTAACGGTCCCTATCGGGCCGTTTCTTTGTTTTGCGATAATAATCTCAGCCTGTTTCTTAAATTCGGAGTCTTTATTATAGTACTCATCACGATAAATGAACATTACCACGTCGGCATCCTGTTCGATCGCACCAGACTCACGTAAATCCGAAAGCATCGGTCGCTTATCCGGACGGCTCTCTACTGCACGGCTAAGCTGCGACAATGCAATTACCGGAACATTCAGCTCTCTCGCCAGTCCTTTTAATGAACGTGAGATCTCCGAGATCTCCTGTTGTCTGGACTCAGAACTCTTTCCAACACTTCCGGTCATCAACTGCAGATAGTCGATAATAACTACATCCAGCCCCTGTTCTAATTTGTATTTTCTACACTTAGAACGCAATTCAGATATAGAGATTCCAGGGGTATCATCAATAATCAGATGAGACTGTCCGATAATCCCGGCTCCTTCAATTAATTTCTCCCAATCAGAATCTTTCATATTACCGCTTCGGATTGCCTGCGCATCCACTTGCGATTCCAGCGAAAACAGTCGGTTCACCAACTGTTCTTTTGACATCTCCAAACTGAAGATTGCCACACTCTTATCTTTCTTAAATGCAATATACTGTGCAATATTCAAGACAAATGCAGTCTTACCCATAGATGGACGGGCCGCAACCAGAATCAGATCGGATGGCTGCAATCCTGACAGCTTATAATCCAGGTCGATAAATCCTGTCGGAATTCCAGTTACTGTTCCTTTCGTCTTCGAAGCCTTCTCAATTCGTTCCAGCGCATTCAGTACCACTTGCTTAATCGGCACAAAATCACTGGTATTTCGCTTTTGCAATAATTCGAACACGGATTTCTCCGTTTTTTCCAGCACTTCTTCCAGAGATTCCTTCCCCGCATAACAGATGTTCGCAATCTCTTCATTCAGCTTGATCAGCTTTCTCATCACAGACTTATCAGCCACAATCTGTGCATAGTATTTTACATTCGCAGAAGTAGGGACCGCTGTCACCAGATCTCTTACGAACTCCAGACTTGCAATCTCGGCCGGGACATCCTTTTCCTTCAACCTTTCCTGGAGCGTAATCAGATCTACGGGCTTTCCTTCATTAAACAATTCCACCATCGCATCAAAGATCACTCCGTATGCACTTTGGTAGAAATCATTTCCACTGATAATCTCTGACGCAGTCGTAATGGCATCCCGATCCATCAGCATCGCACCTACGACCGATTGTTCCGCTTCAACACTGTGGGGCATCACTCTTTTAATGAGAGCCTCTTCCATGCCTGCTTCCTCCTAAGCCTCTTCCGTTACGATTACTTTCAGATCCACAGTAACCTTCGGATGCAGTTTCACCGGCACTGTATGGGTACCCAAAGTCTTAATTGCATCTTTTAACTGTACTTTTTTCTTATCAACATCCAGTCCCATCTGAGCCTTCACCTCTGTTGCAATCTCTTTTGACGCAATAGAACCAAATGCCTTACCGCCTTCGCCAGTCTTGATAGACACTTCAATCTGACCAGCTTCAATCTTCTTGCCTAATTCTACGGCAGCTTCATACTGTTCCTGAGCAATCTTATCTTCATTTGCTTTCTTTAACTTCAGATCATTCAGATTCTTGCTGTTCGCCTCTACGCCTTTCTTTTTCTTCAAGATAAAGTTTCTTGCGTATCCATCGCTCACTTCAACAATCTCACCTTTTTTTCCAAGAGATTTTACGTCTTCTGTCAATATTACTTTCATTCTAGATATCTCCTCCTTCTATCATCTCATCAATCACCTGCGTCAGACAAGCAACCGCTTCATCCATATCTGTGTGATTGAACTGTGCGCCTGACGCATTCATATGGCCGCCTCCGCCGAGACGTTCCATGATTATCTGGACATTGACTTCATCAATGGAACGTGCACTGATATAAATTCTTCCATTGTATTCTGTCAGCACAAACGAAGCCTTAATCTCATTAATATCCAACAGTTCATTGGCCGCCTGTGCCCCAATGATCGTCGGACTCTCAATATGAAGATTCTCCCCTCTTGCGATTGCGAATTTTTCACGGTAAACCTTCGCACTGCTGATAATCTCAGCTTTCGCACGATAAGATTCCATATCATCCCGGAACATCTTACGAACCAATGTGATATCCGCACCACATCTTCTCAAGAATGCTGCCGCTTCAAATGTCCGGACACCTGTACGATTCACAAAATTATTGGTATCAATCATAATTCCAGCATAAAGGCTGCTGGCCTCAAGTTTTGGAATCTTAATATCATCCACAATATACTGCAATACTTCTGATACCATCTCACAGGCAGAAGAAGCATAAGGCTCAATATATGACAACAATGCATTATCAATATTATCGCTGCTCTGTCTGTGATGGTCAAGTACCACAATGGTCTTTGTCTTTTTCAGCAGTTCCTCACACTCTGTCATCTGAGGACGGTTCGTATCCACAACTACGACCATGGAATTCTCATCTGCCATATCAATCGCCTGTGAAGACTTCAAGAATAAATCATCCGGATAATTCGGATCTTTCTCATAGCTTTCATACAATGGACGTAATGATGCAGACACTTCGTTAATGACGATATACGCCTTCTTCTCCAAGGCTGCTGCCGCACGACAGATTCCCATAGCTGCCCCAAATGCATCCACATCCGTCAGCTTATGTCCCATTACAAAGATCTTATCCTTAACCGTCATAAATTCACGAAGCGCCTCTGCCTTCACTCTGGCTTTCACCCGTGTATTCTTGGATGTCTGCTCCCGCTTTCCTCCATAATAAGTAATACCATGGCAATCCTTGATGACCGCCTGATCACCGCCACGTGCAAGTGCCAGATCGATCGCTACACGCGCATAGTTGTAACTCTGTGAATAGGAATCCTTGCTAAGCCCCAGACCAATACTCAGCGTAGCCGGTATTCCATTTCCGATATTGACAGATTTGACATCTTCCAACAGCGAAAACTTATCTGCCTCAAGCTGCTTAAAATATTGCTTCTGAATCACGATAAAATACTTATCATTCTCCATCTTGCGAACGATTCCATTAACCTTCGCAATATACTGATTAATCTTCCTGTCTACCAATGCAATCAACAGAGACTGTCTGACTTCCTCCACGCTGTTAATGACCTCATCATAATTATCAATGTAGATCAGCCCGGCAATCAAACGCTGCTCTTCATTCGCCTTGATTGATGCATTAAGTTCCGTAACATCCTGCAGATATACTGCAATAAAATATTCTTTCTCCTCTGGCATCTGCAGCAATTGTTCGGTATCGCTGAATCCCTCCACAGACACCTTACGAAGTTCTGCTTTATACTCACGATCTCCGTAATAGACATCCATCTCCACTTTGTCGTTGACCTTTTTCGGGAAAATACTCTTATTCAGCTCCGGCATATAGCGGCTGATATACGCTTCACCTTTCAGCTTCTCTCCCAGCACTTTCTCAAACTGATCATTCATCCAGATTGCCTTTCCATCATCCAAAAGAATGGCATACGGCACAGCAAGCTCCTTCAAAAGTGTGTTCTGCACGATTCCATATTGAGCAGCAAATTCAACCAGATCCTTCATGATAATCGATTTGCTGTAAATATACAGGATTCCTACCATGATAATATAGATCAGGACAAAGGCGCACATCAATAACCCGACACGTCGATCGATCACTGCGACCCAGATATTCATGATCACCAAAAGAATCGCCATGATTGCAGGCCATTGAATATATAATTTCAACTGCCCCTTTAACTGAATTTTTTCTTTTTCTTTCTTTTCCAACATAACCATTTCCTCAATAATTACCAAGAACTCAACGTATGGAGACATTATACCACTTTCTTTTATAAAAAGGAAGACATTAGTTAGGGACAGGCTCTTTCCAGAACCTGTCCCCTATACACTTTTATCTTCTGTTTTCCTCAGTCTCCCTAACTGTTGTAACCATTTGGATTCTGTGACTGCCATCTCCAGGTGTCCTCGCACATCTCTTCCAGTCCGCGTTCTGCCTTCCATCCCAGAACTTTTGCCGCTTTATCTGGTGCCGCATAACACATGGCAATATCGCCTTCTCTTCTTGGTTTGATCTCATACGGTATCTCTTTTCCACAGGCCTTACCAAATGCCTTCACCATATCCAATACAGAGTATCCCGTTCCGGTTCCCAGGTTGATAATATCAAGCCCTGGATTCGTAAAGATATACTTGATTGCTTTGACATGGCCGATTGCAAGATCTACCACATGAATATAATCACGCACTCCGGTTCCGTCCGGTGTATCGTAATCATCTCCAAATACTCCTAATTTTTCCAGTTTTCCAACTGCGACCTGTGAGATATATGGCATCAGGTTATTCGGTATTCCCTTCGGATCTTCTCCGATTCGTCCACTCTTGTGTGCACCTACCGGGTTAAAATAGCGTAACAGGATGACATTCCACTCAGGATGTGCTTTCTGAAGATCCGTCATGATCTGTTCCATCATAGACTTTGTCCATCCATAAGGATTGGTACACTGTCCCTTTGGACATTCTTCTGTAATCGGAATCTGCTCTGGACTTCCATAGACCGTCGCAGATGAACTAAACACAATATTTTTAACACCGACTTTATCCATTACCTCCATCAAGGTCAAAGTTCCCGTAATATTATTATTGTAGTATTCCAACGGCTTTCTGACGGATTCCCCAACCGCTTTCAATGCCGCACAATGGATGACCGCATCCACCTTTTCTGTTTCGAACATCTCTTCCAGAGCTTTTGCATCCAGCACATCACCTTCATAAAAGCGGATTTCTTTTCCAGTCAGTTCTTCCACTCTTCTCAAAGATTCTCTGGAAGAATTGCAGAGATTATCGTAAACCACGACCTCATAGCCTTCGTTCAGAAGTTCCAGTGCCGTATGACTTCCAATATATCCCGCTCCGCCTGTAATCAATATCTTTGCCATCGCTTTTGCCTCCTAGCAGTTACTATATTTTTTTACAATTTCCTGCATGGTATCCCATTTCTGTTCCATATCTTCGACCAGCTTGAACTGTGTCCTGCATCGGTCAAGATTCTGTCCCTCGCGGTGAATCTTAAAATAATTATCCCCCTGAAGATAATCCGTAAGAAAACGCATTCCACACTCAAAGGTCATAGACTTTGCGCCCATCGGCATCAGTTCAATCTCTCTGGCAGTCAGTTTTCCCGCACAGCCTTCGATAAATCCCTTCGCATACAGATCAAACAACTCCATGCTGCAGGATACTTTATCCAGATCCCGCTCATCTTCTGCTGCGGTACTTGCTCCAAAACGGATAGAGTCCCCAAAATCATTCATTGCCAGCCCCGGCATAACTGTATCCAGGTCAATGACACAGATTCCTCTTCCCGTCTTATTGTCAATCATAATGTTATTCAATTTTGTATCGTTATGCGTAACTCGAAGCGGAAGCTCTCCTTTTTCCAGAAGATCTGTGAAATAATCCGCAATATTCTCCCGATCCAATACGAACTGAATCTCTTTTTGAACCTGCGATGCTCTTCCCATTACATCCTCTTCTACCGCTTTTTTGAACACTGCAAACCTGGCCTTGGTATTATGAAAACCTTTGATCGTCTCATGAAGTGTCTCAGCCGGATAGTCTGCCAAAAGTCTTTGAAAATTACCAAATGCTACAGCACTCTGATAAAAATGCTCTGGTTTTTCTACCTGGTCATAACTGGTAGCATCTGTAATAAATTTATAAGAGCGCCAGTAATCCCCTTGCGAATCCAGATAATATGGTTTTCCATCTACCGCCGGAATCACATTCAGTGTCTCACGCTCAGGATCCCCTCCATTTTCAATAATCTTCTTACGAAGATACGATGTGACTCCCATGATGTTTTCCATCAGTTCTACTGGATTCGAAAATACATCTTTATTCATTCTCTGAAGAATGACATTGATGCATCCCATCTCCGCTATCTCAAATTTCAGCAGAAATGTATCATTGATATGTCCACTTCCATAGGGGCCTTCTTCTATCAAAATTCCCTCAAATTGGAAATTCGCGATTGCTTCATCTTTTTGCTTTTGTGTCAACAAAGCCATTATGCTTCCTCCCACAGATGCTCTGGATAGAGACCATCTTCTTTCATCTTCTTAATTGCAGCAACAACGACCGGTTTATCCTCTTTATACGTAACGCCATACCATTTGTCTGCTGACTTCAGCACTGCTACCGTTGCCTGATCTGCTTCCAGCAGATTACTTACGACTGTCGGCAGAAAATATTCACATTTCATCGGATTAGTCTTCAGGCCTTCCTCCAGAAATGCCGGGAATCCATCTTTGATTTCTTTCAATATACTCTTAGTAAATCCCCACATATTCATAGATACTGTCGTATCCGCCGGCACTTCGGTCCATGTCTTCCCATCGTCTTCTGTATATGCAATGCCGCCTTCGCGCTTTTCGATTCTTGTTCTTTCGTGAATAGCGACCAGTTCTCCGTTCTCATTCATATCACAGACGCCGCGTGCAACATGCCCATTGTCAGTCACAGTATTGCCAAGCTGATATCCTACCATCGTATAACGATATTTGTCATCATCCTGATGAGCAGCCAGATAATCATAAATCAATCGGAATGCTTCCTGCCCATAATAATCGTCTGCATTGATTACTGCAAATGGTCCGTCAATCTGATCAATACAGCTAAGTACAGCGTGTGCAGTTCCCCACGGCTTCACACGTCCTTCTGGCACTTCATACCCTTCCGGGATATTCTGAAGTTCCTGGAATGCATAAGAAACTTCCATGTATTTTGACATACGGTCCCCCACCGCTTCTCTAAAGTCTGCTTCATTTTCCCTCTTAATAATGAAGATTACTTTCTCAAATCCTGCCTGTTTTGCATCGTACATGGAAAAGTCCATGATAATATGTCCTTCTTCATCTACTGGGTCAATTTGCTTTAATCCGCCATAGCGGCTTCCCATTCCTGCCGCCATAATGACTAATACTGGTTTGTTCATCGTTATCCCTCCAAGTTCTATCATTTATTTGTGCTTCAACAATCAAACGCCTAACCTTTAATACCTCCGGTAACACCACCGATGATCTTTTCTGACAAGAAGATATATAAGATAAATGTCGGAAGGAATACTATGATAACTGCCGCAAACATACCTGCCCAGTTTCCTGTGTACTGCATAGATTGCAGCATTCCGTACAGACCTACGGCTACCGGACGCAGCGCATCGTTATTTGCGAAGATCAATGACAAGAAGTATTCATTCCAGATATTAATAAAGTTGAAAATTGTCACGGTCACGATTCCAGACTGAGCCATCGGGAACATAATCTTCCAGAAGGTCTTTGCCGGAGGACATCCATCTATTGCCGCTGCCTCTTCATATGTACGTGACAGATTGGCAAAGAATGTCAACAGGAAAATCGTAGTATATGGGATATTAATTCCGATATACAGGAAGATCAGTGTTACCTTGCTAGCTGCAACATTATTCAAAATTCCCAGGTTGGCTACTACACTAAACAGTGGCAATACGATCATGGTAATCGGGATTCCCATTGCAGATACAAAACTCGTCTGAATGATTTTATTTCCCAAGAACGTAAATCTTGCCAGTACATATGCTGCCGGCGCACAGATTAAAATCAAGAGCGCACAGGATACCAGGGAATATAACAACGAGTTCATAAAGAATGTTGCAACACCACCAGAGCCCCACGCCTGCACATAGTTTTCAAAATGCAGTCCTGTTGGGAACTTCAAAGCATTACCTGCAAATATATCAGATGTTGTAGACAAGCTTGCTGCCAGAATCCACCCCAAAAGCATAAACGTAAAGATGATCCACAAGATGATGATAATATATCCAGGAGCCAGCTTCAATTCTTTTTTCCAATTTATTTTATCTCTTACTTTTCTTTCTTTTGCTTTCGCCATAATTGCTCCTCCTTTCTAGAATTCCAGATCATCATCTTTGATCAGTTTATTACAGATTGTAAATATGATTACCACGCACAGACAAAGGATGATACCAATTGCCGCACCATAGCCTGCATTACGCTCAGTTACCGCATTTCCGGCTCCGAATGTGTGCATGTACATGTACTGAACAGGAACGATGGTCGCTTTGTCTGCAGTAACCGTTGAGAACAACTGTGACCATACGAAGAATGCTGCTGAACTTACAGACCACATAGTAATATTTGTTTTAAATACTCCCTTTAATAACGGAACCGTCATATAACGGAACTGATGAATCTTATTTGCTCCGTCAATCGTTGCCGCTTCATACAGATCTGGACTGATTCTTTCAATTCCACTCATCCAGATCAACATATGATATCCAATCATACCAAAGCAATATGCGAACAGTAATGCCCAGAATTTATGATTGGTATCCAGCCATGGTGTATTAGCCAGTTTATGCAGGCCGATCGCATCCAGGAATGTTTTCAAAAGACCGAATTTAGAACTGTATACATATTGAATCCACATGGTTGCAAGTGCTACTGCACTGACAATGTTCGGAAGATAGATCACAGCTCGGAAGAACTTCTTTCCGTGGATTCCACTCGTAAGGATTACTGCGAAAAGCAGAGATACCGCCAACACAAGTGCTCCTCCGATTGCCCAGATCTTAAAGATGTTAAACATTGCTGTTTTAAATATTGCTGTCGTGAACAGTTTTTGGTAATTCTGTAATCCTACAAACGTCCAATACTCTGTAGCATCCGTAACAGATTCAATCTTGTACAGACTCATCATAATCGTACGCATGATCGGATACAGAAATACAACGAGGAAGATGATGACTGCAGGTGCAAGAAAACCAACGATCATTTTCTTATTCTTCTTCATTGATTATGCCTCCTTTTTCTTTACAAAATATGGCGGCAGCGTTGTATACCGCCCTGCCGCCATATTCAAATCCCCGCCTGATCTGGCAAGGTAGTTACCAGATATTATTGACCAGCTGCCTCTTTCATAGCTTTTACAAATCCAGCTGCATCAATCTCTCCACCAGCAAGTTTCAGAGTATTCTCCTGAAGTACAGGTGTAAGGTCGTTGTTATTCTCAACACCAGCTGCCCAGTCATAGTATGTTGTTGTAGCATCAAAGCCACCTTTTACTTCTGCAAGCTCTGTCGGCCATGCATCACTGTTAGCCTTATCTGTTGGGATACACAGAGCTTCTTCTGTCATCTTCTTGTCGAAATCACCTGTTGTGATGTATGTAATCAGTTCAAATGCCTGATCAGCCATCTTAGAATCTTTGTTAATAGCGAATACCTGATTTGCAATGTTGTTAGCTGTATTGTCGTCTGTTCCGCCTTCTACGGATGGATAGTTGAAGTATCCCCACTCAAGATCTTCTGCTACAGAAGCTTTTGCTTCGTTTGGAAGCCAGGAGCCGCAGATAACGATTGCAGCTTCACCAGGAGCAAATTCTTGATTCTGTCCTGCTGGGTATTTGTTTGTTGCGATATTCTCTGAGAAGTATCCTTTGTCTGCAAAATCAGCAAAGCTTTCTACTGCTGCAAGAACTCTGTCATCATCCCATGTTACAGCTTCACCATTCACTTCTTCGCCCATAACCAGAGATTTTACTCCATCCTGTCCGATGTATCTTGCAAAATGATATCCGATGAAAGATGTCATATATGCATCATCAGCAGTGATTGGTGTGATACCAGCATCTTTTAATTTTGCACAAGCAGCATCCAGTTCTTCCCATGTTGTAGGTGCAGCTTCAATTCCAGCTTCGTTGAACAATGTCTTGTTGTAGAAGAAACCGAAGATTGATGGCTGATATGGGATAGAGTGTAAAGTATCATCTCCATCATGTGTCTGTCCATATGCGTTACGTGCGATTGCGAACAGTGTCTCATTGCCATGCTCTGCTTCGTAATCTGCTGCCAGATCTTCCAGATCTAATAAGTATTTTCCCCAAGAACCATTTACACGGTTAACATCCTCATCAAATACATCGATCTGCTGTTTTGCATCCAGTGCCGGCTGAAGTCCTTCACGCTGTCCGGTACGTCCCTTGAACTGAACATCAACTTCAACACCTGTGTCTTCTGTATACTTGGCAATTGCATCTTTGATAACTTTTGCCTGTGGTTCATCTTCGCTCCACATAGACCAGTATACAAGTTTGTCTCCACCTTTGCTGTCGCCGCTGTCACTATCTGATTTGCTTCCGCAGCCTACAGCCATTGTTGCTACCATTGCCACGCACAACAGTATGCTTACAATTTTCTTTTTCATACACTTTACCTCCTATAAAGTTTGTTTTTTGGCTTGTATGTATTGTATTACAATATTGCACAAATATCTTTATCCTATATTGTTCTTAATTTGCACTATCTGCATTTTTGTTTTGATTTTTCACAAAAAATGGGGTATTATATTGTTAAGAATACACAAAATCGTTGTTTTAGAATTAGCAAAATTGACAAAAAGGGGGAGAGGTCACTTGGGCTACAGAGGAACGGTTCTGAAAAACTCTATTACAATCAACAAGATATACAGTATTCACTATTTTGAGTACATGAGCGATTTTTCTTTTGAAGGAGAATCCCATAACTTCTGGGAATTCATCTGTGTTGACAAAGGTGAAGTCGGCGTAACTGCAGGCAAGACATTTACTATATTAAAGAAGGGAGATGTTGCTTTTCACCAGCCCAACGAATTCCACAATGTACAGGCAACCGGAACAATTGCGCCTAATCTTGTAGTCATCTCTTTCCAGTGCGATGATGAAGCCATGCGTTTCTTTAAAAAGCGGATTCTTCGAATCGACGAGATGGAACGCAATCTTCTTGCAGACATTATTATCGAAGCAAGACACTGTTTTGACTGCCGTCTGGATGACCCTTATCTTCAGAATATGCCACAAAAGGAACCGGAAATGTTCGGGGCAGAACAACTTATCTGTCTGTATCTGGAGTATTTCCTGATTCACCTGATCCGAAGGTATTCTAACCCGATTGTCCTTAGGAAGCGGCCGGCACGAATCGAGACTCCTAAGAGCACCAAGCAGAAGAGTGACACCGAGATTTTCAATCGTGTAGTTGATTATCTGGAGAATCACATCAACGCCCCGGTTACCATCGAACAGATATGCAAGGACAATCTTATCGGACGTTCCCAGCTCCAGAAGATCTTTAAAGAGCGCTGTAACCTCGGTATTATAGAATATTTTTCTCTCATGAAGGTCAATGCTGCCAAGGAAATGATCCGGACTAACCGGATGAACTTTACGCAGATCTCCGAGCAGCTTGGATATTCTTCGATACACTATTTTTCCAGACAATTCAAAAAAGTAACGGGAATGACACCTTCCGAATATGCTTCTTCAATCAAAGCAATGGCCGACGGAAGTTTCGAACCATAGAGAAATTTACTTTTAGAACAAAAATGAGGACACCATCGTCCTCATTTTTATTCTATATTATTTTAGAATTTCAGCTGTACACTACCGCGGAATCTTAGAAAGCGCTACCTCATCGCCCACCAAAGTCACATCATTATGCATCTGAAGGATGGATGCCGGAACAGCCGGTGTCACCGGTCCAAAGAATGCCTTTGCCACGATATCTGCCTTATCCTCGCCGCTTACAATTACCAGGATCTTCTTTGCCTGCATGATCGTTTTGATTCCCATAGTATAAGCCTGCTTCGGAACATCATCTGCAGAAGCAAAGAAGCGCTTGTTTGCCTCGATGGTTCTCTCCTGAAGATCAACACAATGAGTCTCCTTCTCAAATGCCTCTCCCGGCTCATTGAATCCGATATGTCCATTATGTCCCAGTCCAAGGAGCTGAAGATCCACTCCACCAAGAGAATGAATCAGACTCTCATATCTGGCACACTCTTTTTCACTGTTTGGCTCCATTCCATTTGGAAGATGTGTATTCTCAGGATTGATATTGACCTGATCAAACAGATTCTGGTGCATAAAGTAATAATAGCTCTGGTCATTCGTTCTTGGAAGTCCCTTATATTCGTCCAGATTCACTGTTGTCACATCAGAGAAATCCAGATCGCCCTTTTTGTACCACTCAATTAACTGCTGGTAGGTCCCAATCGGTGTGGAACCTGTTGCCAGTCCCAATACACAGTTTGGTTTCATGATTACCTGTGCAGAGATAATGTTTGCTGCCTTTCTGCTCATATCCTTGTAATCGGTTGCTTTGTAGATTTGCATAATCTTTTCCTCCTCAACATATTTCTACCCTTAAATTATTACCCAATTCCTATCTTTTTCGTGAATCCACAATCTTTGCCGTCCCAAAAAATTCCGGCATATGAAAACTGGGAATCTCCGACAGAATCGGAAAACACGAAGCATAGTGTTCCATTTCCTTCGCTTCTGATATCTTATAAAAGTTGCAAGTAAATTCGCTGCCTACTTTCAATTCCAATGGTCCATAGATCTTCTCCAATATTCCAATCGGAATACGAAGACTCATACTCCACTTATCTGCATCGATCTGCGCCTTGCAATCAAAAGAATCCATCTCTTCTTTCGCAAAGTATGTCCGGTATGTACGCCTGGTTCCGTATGCTGCCAGCAAAGCGCCATTCGCATTCACTTCAAAATTCAAGTAAATCGGTGGCACCATTCTTTCCTTAGCCGCTTCAAATTCAAAGAACGCTTCCAGCGCACTGTCCCGATACACAGGATCCAATGCATTCGTATAAGTACGAAGCGGATCCACCTCTTCACACACCATCTTCAGATAAAAGCCTTCCCCTGGCACAAATCCAAGATATCCGTACGTATCAGGAATCTTCTTCGTTCCCCACAGAAGATATTCCACACGAAAAGGTTCCACCCGCTCCAGTTCCTTGGCACTTCTGATTACACTAACCTCCATAGACAATATCCTTGCCACTCCTTTTATAAAATATTGTTGCTCACCACACGCTGTACTCCTAAAATTAATCTATCAAAAAAAGAATATGAAAACAAGATTGTGCAAATGCAAAGACCCGAATGTGCAAAAAAAGTCAACAATCGTGCTATTGAAAACTAAAGGGTTATTTCATATACTCATCTTATATCAGCAGGGATGGGGAGGGGACGGGGGAAAACTCATTTTCCCCCGTCCCAAATTAAAATCACCCTGTCCCCAATAGGAGGGTATTATGTCTAAAACAAAGGGAAGGGTCACTTTACCAAGTGAATCTAATTTTTTGAACGAAACGAAGGAGATGCTGGAACGCTGGGGAGCCGATGCACTCCGTGACAGTGACGGCACAAAGCTTGACGATGAGATCAAGTCTTTGGATGCTAAGATCTATACGACTTATTTTGTCGCAAGAGGACACAATGAATTTGCAGAAAAACATATGGATGAATGCCAGCAGATGCTTCTGATGTCGAAACACAATCTGGCAACAGATTCTTCTGTTACGATTGATTTTCTGGACGGTTATTATCGCGAACAAGTAATCGCAGATTATATTCACGATCCTAAGAAATGGTGGGAGATCATTGACCGTACTACGGGAGAAGTTGTACCTGTAGACTGCTGGACCATTGATGAGAAAAACGATCTGGTCACCATCAACAATGCCATTCCATTCCATGAATATACGGTATCCTTTTTCGTATATGCCATCTGGGATCCGACGCAGATGTACAACCACATCACCAACAACTGGGGGGATAAGCCGCATGAGATTCCATTTGATGTACGCCAGGTCAATTCTGGAGCTTTTGCCAAGGATTATCTGAAGCAGTGGTTAATCGACAACCCGGACACCGATGTCGTGCGATTTACTACGTTCTTCTATCACTTTACATTGGTATTCAACGCACAGGCAAAAGAAAAGTTTGTAGACTGGTTCGGCTATGGTGCGACTGTATCCATCAAGGCTCTGGAAGAATTCGAACAGGAATATGGCTATGCTTTAAGACCGGAAGATATCGTGGACAATGGTTACTACAACTCTACATTCCGCGTTCCAACGAAAGCTTACCGCGATTATATGGATTTCATCCAGCGTTTTGTTGCCAGAAAAGCAAAGGAACTGGTAGACATCACTCATGAAGCCGGCCGGGAGGCTATGATGTTCCTTGGTGACAACTGGATTGGAACAGAACCTTATGGTCCTTATTTTGAGGACATTGGTTTGGATGCAGTGGTAGGCAGTGTCGGCGGTGGTGCAACATTGCGTCTGATTTCTGATATTCCAGGCGTCAAATATACAGAAGGACGTTTCCTTCCTTATTTCTTCCCGGATACCTTCTATGAAGGAAATGACCCTTGTGTCGAAGCCATCGACAACTGGCTCAGTGCAAGACGTGCATTGATGCGTAATCCGGTAGACCGCATCGGCTACGGCGGTTACTTAAGCCTGGCATATAAGTTCCCGAAATTTGTAGATTATATCGAAAAAGTTACCGATGAATTTCGTCTGATCTATGACAACGTCAAGGGCAAGACGCCTTATTGCGGTCTGAAAGTCGCTATCCTGAATTCCTGGGGTAAGCTTCGTTCCTGGCAGACTTATATGGTAGCCCACGCCCTCTGGTACAAACAGACCTATTCTTACTTTGGCGTATTAGAATCCCTGAGCGGAGCCGCAGTAGATGTGGTTTTCTTAAGCTTTGATGATATTCGTGAAAATGGAGTTCCTTCCGACGTAGACGTCATCATCAACGCTGGTGATGCTATGACCGCATTCTCCGGCGGCGAAGAATGGCTGGATGAGAAGCTTGTCACCGCCATTCGTAAATGGGTCTATGAAGGCGGCGGTTTTATCGGAATCGGCGATCCAACTGCTGTACATCACGGCGGACGTTACTTCCAGCTTGCAGACATTCTCGGTGTAGACAAGGAACTGGGATACACCCTGTCTACGGATAAATATTTTACGCAGGCACAAGATCATCACTTCATCATTGAAGACCGAACTGCAGATTATGATTTTGGCGAAAGCAAGCATGATATCTACGCATTGTCTGACCGCACAGAGATTATCGAATACTCCAATCATGAGGTACACCTTGCGGCCAACACCTACGGCAAGGGGCGCGGAGTATATATTGCAGGACTTCCTTACAGTTACGAAAACACACGTCTTCTCATGCGCGCTATGTATTATGCCGCTCATAAAGAAGATACTTTCCACGTATGGTATGCAGATAATCTGAATTGTGAGGTAAATGCCTACCCAGAAAGTGGAAAATATGCTATACTTAATAATTCAAACGAGACACAGACTACAAAGTTTTATGATGGAGAGGGCAATTGCGAGACCATCACTCTCGAACCTTGTGAGATTCTGTGGCGTTAAACAAGAATTCACACGAAGGGAGTTTATCCCATTATGGTTCAAAACATTAAGATGGAGGAGATTGTTCACCAGGACAATCTCCCCGCCAAAATTATACTACAGACCCTGGCCGGCGACACATCCCGCGTACCTCCTCATTGGCACAAAGACATCGAATTGAATCTCGTTCAGGCCGGGACATCTATTTCTATCGTAGATGGAAGACAGAGTATTCTATCACCCAACGACATCAATATCATTAACAGCAAAAAAATTCATTACGGTGATATTCTGGAGGATTCTGGTTTTATAAAATTAATCACGATCCAATGGGATTACGACTTCTTTCTCCGATACTGCCCAGATTTTCCTCAATATCAATTCTCCCTGGATAACCGCGAATGGATCAAGCCTAAGCTTCGAGAGCTAATTCTGAAAATCGCCGACTTGCACCAGTCGACAATTCCTTATTGCGAGATGAAGATATATGCCTTGCTGTTGGAGCTCGGGTCTCTTTTATTGGAGCACTGTCTGGAAACCAATCCTTGTTATCAGGATTACGACCTTGCCAGGAAGATTGAACAGATACAAGAATCCATTATATATATTGAAGAAAATTATTCCCGTCAGATCTCGCTTGCAGAGATTGCTCACCACGTAAATATGTCACCTGCGTATTTTTCGAGGAAATTCAAACAATTCACCGGAATTAATTTCTACGAATGCCTGACTCTTCATCGGGTCCAGAAGGCAAGAGATGAATTATTAAATACCGATCAAACCATCACGGAAATCGCCTTTAACAATGGTTTTCCGAACGTAAAATCATTCATCGAATCCTTCAAAAAGATATACCATATAACACCTAAGCAATACCAAAAAGCCCATAAATGTTAATTTTATGAGGCTTTTTTTATTTTCAAAAGCAAAATTTGACAACTTTTAAGCAACATAGGGGAATACACTCCAGCACCTGTCTGATACAATAGAATCAGTCAGACATGTATATTATAACAGTTCAATAGCAGGAGGTATATAGAATGGGAAAATGGAGATTAAGAATTGGTTATGGAGTGGCCGACCTTGCCTGCACTCTAATCTTCTCAATGGTGGCGTCTTATCTGATGATATTCTACACAGATGTATCTGGCATCAGTGCCGCTGTTGCCGGAACCATGATGTTCGCTACAAGAATTACGGAAGGGTTTATGGATATTCTGGCAGGTCTGATCGTGGACCGCACCAACACACGATGGGGACGGAACCGCCCGTTTTTCTTGTTTGGCGCCATTCCGCTTGGGCTTATCACGATTGCCGTCTTCTATGCGCCCCCGCTTCAGGGAAACTGGAAGATTGTATATGCATTCGTATCCTATGTCATCCTAAGCTTTATCTATGCAATCGTAAATATCCCTCTCTCTTCGATTCTACCGACTCTGACATCAGATTCGAAAGAGCGCACCGTTCTGGTTACCACACGAATGATATTTTCCATGATTGCCGCTACGATCATCACAACATTTACCACCCCGTTAGTCCGACATTTGGGAAATGATGATCCGGGACGAGGATATCTGTCTACTATTACCATATATGCAACAATTGCAGTCTTTCTGTTTTTTGTTACATTTAAAAATACGGAAGAAAAGATTCAGCCTGCCGCCAAAGGGAAGAAGTCCTCTGTGAAGAAGGATTTCCAGTCATTGAACTCACAGTGTCTGGTCATGTTTTTATTCGGACTTTTGTACTTCTCCATGTTTAACATTCGAAGTACCTCTGTCATCTATTACTTTACCTATAACCTGGAGAAGATTGAATTGATTCCGACAATTGGAATCCTGGGCACTTTCTCCGGACTGCCCGTGTTACTACTTCTTCCATATATCACAGGAAAGATTGGGAAACGCAACGCTGTCATCACAGGGGCCGTCATCTATATCCTTGGCACTCTGACTATCTGGTTTGCTCAAAGTACTACCCCAATTCTGATGTGCGGTCTTGTGGCAACAGGATGCGGCATGTATCTGATTCAGGCTACATTTTTCACTATATGCCCAGATGTCATTGATTACTGTGAATACACCAGCGGACAGAGCATCGCAGGCATGATCACTGCCTGCTCCGGTTTCCTGTCCAATATTGCCATGGGCGCCAGCAGCTCCCTTCTTGGGCATCTGCTCAAAGCCGGCGGATACGTTGCCAACCAGAAACAGACAGCATCTGCTCTTAGGAGCATTCAGATAAGTTTTATCTGGGTTCCCATCGCATTATGTCTTGCCATTATTGTGCTAATGCAATTCTATAAGTTAGACAGGCGGATGCCCGAAGTCCAGAAAGAACTTGCCAGACGCCGCGGCCTTTCAAAAAAAGCACCGGCTCAGATGCCAGATATTATAAAACAATAACAGAAGTATTTAAAAAAATCTAAAAGGAGTATCGTCATGAAAAAGAAATTAAAAATCGGTGTCGTGGGCGTAAGCTTCGGCATGGAATTTGTCGCAATCTATAAGAAACATCCCGATGTAGAATCTGTCGTCATTGCGGATATAGACGAAAGGTTATTAAAAATTGCACAGGAAAAATTCGGCTTTTGCGAAGAAGAATGCTTTACCGATATCCAGCCTATGCTGGATGATCCAGAAGTGGATGCCATCCACATCGTTACACCGCCCGCTACACATGCCGAATTATCCATTCGTGTTCTGAATGCAGGAAAGCACTGCGGATGTACCATTCCAATGGGGATGTCTCTGGATGAATTATATGCAGTTATTGAAGCCAGAAAAAAATCCGGAAAAAAGTATATGTTCTTGGAGACTACCGTCTTTGGAAGAGAATTCTTCTATGTGCAGGATATGTACCAAAAGGGAGAGTTGGGGAAAATCCAGTATATGAGCTGTGCACATTATCAGGACATGGAAGGCTGGCCATCCTACTGGGAAGGATATCCGCCGCTTATGCACCCGACCCATGCCATCGGCCCGTGCCTGATGCTTTTGAGAAAATATCCAAGTCATGTATATGCCAAAGGTTCCGGCAGAGTCAGAAACATCCTGAAAGAACGATACGGATGTCCGTTTGCATTTGAATCCGCAATGGTATCTCTGGAAGACAGCGATGTGACGATTGAACTGGAACGCTTTTTATATGGTGTTGCCAGAAGCTATTCTGAATGCTTTCGTGTATATGGCGAGAACAAGAGCTTCGAATGGCAGCAAACGGCCAATGAAGATCCGGTACTCTTTAGCCGGACCGGTGAATTACAGCAAGATATGATTGATCTGGATTCCGATCCGGAAAGATTCAACCGCGGCAGCGAGATCATCGAGCAGCGGATTAAGGTACCAGATTATGGATATCGACTTCCGAAAGAGATTGCTGGTTTCACGGCTGAAACTATATATAATGATGAGAATATGCACCTCTCTTTCAAACAGGGCGGAGGGCATGGCGGTTCCCACCCACATATGGTTCACGAATTCGTCAGATCCATTATCGAAGACCGCAAGCCAATCGTAGATGATATTCTGGGCGCATATTGGACCGGCCTTGGAATCTGCGCCCACCAATCCGCAATGGAGGGCGGCAAAGTCATCGAGATTCCTGCATTCAAGAATTATAACAAATAAAAATTCTCCAACAAAAAAAGCCTTCAAATACTAAATTTCAGTACTTGAAGGCTTATTATCATATTATGCAACTACGCTAACAAAATTAGTCCTGTACGTATGGCATCAAAGCAATGTGACGTGCTCTCTTGATTGCCACTGTAAGAGCTCTCTGGTGCTTCGCACAGTTTCCTGTAATTCTTCTTGGAAGAATTTTTCCTCTTTCAGAGATGTACTTTCTTAATTTTGCTACATCCTTGTAATCGATCTCGTTATTCTCTTTTCCACAGAATACACAAACTTTTTTTCTTCTGCGTCCGCCGCCTCTTCTCTTGAAGCCGCCTTCTGGACGATTTCCTTTATCGTAAGCCATGTTGGTTTCCTCCTTACACTACATAATGAAGTTCTTTTTCCCAAGCTTGACAGAACTTTGCCAAAGAAAAAGAACGGCTTTCACACTAAGTCCAGCTTCGCCTCACTAAGTGTTCAATGCCTAGTTAAACGGTAATTCTTCGTCTATTCCATCCGGAATATTCATGAAGCCGTCGCCTGCATCAGATGCTGGTGCTGGTGCCGGTGTGGGAGCCGAACGAAAACTTCCGATATTCGCATCGCTTGCAGCCTTGCTCTCAGCAAATTCCTGCTCTTCTACTACAACCTCTGTTGTGTAGACTTTCACGCCATCTTTATTGGTATAACTTCCGGTCTGAATACGTCCACAGATTGTAACACGTAATCCCTGACGGTAATATCTCTCAGCATGTTCTGCCTGTCTTCCAAATGCAACACAATTGATGAAATCAGCGGTCGCCTCTCCATCACGTCTGAATCTACGATCAACAGCCAGTGTATATCTTGCGATTGCTAAAGGATTCTCTCCCTGTGAATATCTCACTTCAGGATCTCTTGTCAAGCGTCCCATCAAAATTACTTTATTCATATAATTACCTCTACTTCCTGCTTATGCTTCCTGTCTAACGCATAAATATCTGATAACGTTATCCATGATGCGAATTCTCTGTTCGATTTCGCCTGGAGTCGTAGCATCAGATTCGAAGTGGATGAAATAGTAGTATGCTTCTTTCATCTTCTGAATTTCGTAAGCTAATCTCTTCTTACCCCATTCATCGACGTCTGAGATCTGACCACCGAAACGTTCAACTAATGCTTTTACTTTTTCGATAACCTGTGCTCTCTCGTCATCTTCGATTTTTGCACTGACAACAACAGCTAATTCATATTTGTTCATGTCGTCTTGCACCTCCTTCTGGTCTTTTGGCCCCCGCTCAACTTATGTGGGAGCAAGGATTTCTGCCGCTTTCAGTCGACAGTTTTATTGTATCACGGTTTACAATGATACCATATTCCGGTGCTTGTTTCAAGCCTTTTTCTTCAAATCTTTTGTATTTTTTTCTACTAATTTTCGCGCAATCATAATCTGATGCCCACATCCCATACATTTCAGTCGAAAATCTGCTCCTACCCGGAGGATCTCCCACTCTTTACTGCCACATGGATGCTGCTTTTTCATCGTAACAATATCCCCAACTTCATATATATATCTGTCATTCATCATTCTACTGATCTCTCCTCTTCTTTTACTCCACGAACCACAAATCGATGATTGTCACTGGCACTGGTGCAGGTTGACAATGTCACGATTGTATCTTCTGTCGTCACTTCAACTCCCGTATCATATGCTGCCACTTCCTTTGTCATAGTAAGGAATGTCTGATACTCCTCATCCGTATTAAACACCGTCAGATAAGTATCCGATGTATCTTCTACCACACCAACAGAATAGATGTGATATGTGATCTCTCTTCCATCCGGTGTATAGATGTAAAAATAGGGATTCGCCTCCCAGAATGACTTTTCTTCATAGTCCTGCAGATGTCGGAACATTGAGCCATCCTTCATACGATGTCCATAGATGATCGAGTTTCTGTCCGAAAAATCCGCCTGATTATCTACATTCAAAAAGATAGCGCCCAGGGTATTCTCATTTGCAGAAAATGTTTTCTTCAAATACGTGCTGTTATCATCTCCCTGTACGATGGGATAACTGATCTGGGAAGGCTCCGGTGAAAAACGTATCCATCCTATGGTATCTGGATTGATTGCAAGCAGTTCATCAAAATTCACTTTGAATTCCTCTTGTTCATCCTCTCCTTTTCCTGTCTCAACTGCCAAGTCTCTGATCTTATCATACTCACTTCTGCCGTCATAATATCCCTTGCCAATCTTGAACAGCTGGAATACGGACACACACAATACAACAATGGCGATTACCAGCACAATATTAGAAAGAATACTTCCCTTTTTCTTTCTCTTTTTTCTTCCTCTGTGATACTTCTTCCTACTCATTACTTTTGCTCCATAATCTCTACAATAGTCTTCTCCGTCTGCACCATTCCTGGGGATGCGATCATTCCCATATGGCGCATCGTATCTTCAGGTGTCTTCCCATTGATGCCATGAATATTTTCAATACATACTCCCCGCAGTGCCATAGAGACAGCCCGAAATGCGGCATCTACTGCAACGACTCCCTTCATGGCACATCCATGATTACCACCATCACAGATCATACCGGTAAGTCCACTCGCCATATTCTGGATCACTCGTGTAATTACCGCTTCATCTCCTCCCTGCATATACGCAAGTCCACAGGCCATACCCGTTCCCGCCGCAATTCCACAGCCACAGAACGCAGACAATTTTCCAGAATACTCTTTGATATACATGGTAATCAGATAACTAAGTGCCGTCGCCCTAAGCAGGACATCTTCGGTCAGACCGCAGACCTCCTTATAAGCATAGAGCGGCATCGTTGCAATAATTCCATGGGCACCGCTTCCGGTAATACTCATGGCCGGCCGGCTAAGTCCGAGCACGCGGGCTTCAATAGCCCCGTTACACAGAAGCTGCGCCGTCTTAAGTACATCCGTTGATATCTTTTGATTGCCATTTTCCCGCAGAAGCTGTCGTGTAATCGTAGTTCGTTCTGACTGCATCCCTTCTTCCAGGAGTTCCAGATTCATTGCAAATGCCTCTTGGATAAAAGCTATCTCTTCCTGTGGCACCTGACGAATATATTCCAGAATCTCTTCTAATGAATACTGATGAATCATTGGTACATTTTCTTTCACTATATCATTCTCGTCTTGTGTATCTTCTGCCAGGCAGATAACCTCACCATTCTTCTCGATCCGCACAATATGCGTGTGGCTGTCCTTGATGTAAACTGTACAGCAATCCTTCGCCGTCTCTACCGTAGCATCAATGGTAATCTCTGAACCAATGTGATCCAACACTACCGTGACCTTGCCATCAGCTACCATCTGTGCAGCTGCCTCGTCATCCTTCGGTGTGATATCCGCCAGCGATTCCAGTCCTTTCTTCGCATCGGCTGCCACAGCTCCTAACGCTGCTGCATATAGATTGCCATATCTATTAGAATTAGGAATTCCACAAGTATATGCGTTCTTATACATTCCAGAATTCAATGCCACATGAACACGCTTCACTTCTCCCTGTACATAAGACTTCGCCGATGCAACTGCAAAAGCAATCGCCCCCGGTTCCGTAACACCAAGTGCAGGTTTCATATCTTCTTTAATCAACTGGGTTAATTCATTCATAGATACACCCCCCTATTTTCCATTCATTTCCCCAACAGTATAACACAACCTCACTCAAATAGGGCTTACAAGTCTAAAAACTTTATATATTTTTAATCGGCAGTTTATTGACTTTACTATCGTACCGCGTATGATAAATATATATTTAGGAGGTTGATTGATTTGAAAGAAAAACTGATACGCTTTATGTATGGACGCAATGGCGTAGATTCACTTGGAAAATTTGTACTGGCCATAAGTATTATTGTGATGCTTCTGGCAGGATGGACCGATAGTCTCATCCTGTCTTATTTATCGTGGATAGGTATCATATATCTGTATTTCCGTATGTTTTCCAGAAATATCTATAAACGTTCTTCCGAAAACCAATGGTATCTGAACAAGTCTTATAAGATTCGTACCTTTTTCTACCGTCAGAAAAATCTGTTATTACAACGCAAGACGCACCATATCTATAAATGCCCTACCTGCCG
Source organism: Bariatricus sp. SGI.019 (assembly GCF_050315235.1). Lineage (NCBI taxonomy): Bacteria > Bacillati > Bacillota > Clostridia > Lachnospirales > Lachnospiraceae > Bariatricus > Bariatricus sp. SGI.019. The sequence continues at coordinate 217,119 of NZ_JBNPOQ010000001.1, forward strand.
ACAGAAAATTCGCGTTCCAAGAGGCAAAGGCCGAATCGAGATTCGCTGTCCAAAATGCAACACTAGATTTATCAAAAAGAGTTAACGAGGATTTCTTATGTTCGGATATATTGCAATTAATAAAGCAGAGATGAAATTTAAAGACTATGATATCTACCACTCTTACTATTGCGGGCTATGCAAATGTCTAAAAGAATGCTATGGTATAAAAGGTCAGGTGACTTTATCTTACGACATGACATTTCTTATTATTCTGCTTACCGGGCTCTATGAGCCCAAGACCAAAGAAGAAGTCGTCAACTGCATTGCTCACCCATTGGAAAAGCATCTCGCGAGGACCAATGAATTTACCGAGTATGCTGCTGCCGTCAATCTGATTCTTTCCTACTACAAATGTAAGGATGACTGGGAAGACGAACGCAAGAAAAAAGGATTTATCGGTGCCCATCTGTTGGCATCTGACATGCAAAAGATTCAGAAAAAATATCCGGAAAAAGCAGTAAGAATCGCTTCTAATCTAAGACGGTTATCACTTCTGGAAGAGGAGAACGAACAGAACATTGATCATATGGCAGGACTTTTTGGAGATATTATGGCGGAACTCTTTGCTGTCCGGCAGGATGAATGGGAAGGTTCTCTTCGCAAGATTGGTTTCTTCCTTGGCAAGTTCATCTATCTGATGGATGCTTATGAAGATGTAGAAAAGGATATCAAGTCCGGCTGCTATAATCCGTTCATCTCTTCCTATCAGTCTGATTGTAACTTTGCCGAAGATTGTAAGAAACTATTAACTCTTATGATGGCAGAATGCTCCAGAGAATTTGAAAAATTACCTATTCTTCTGTATGTTGACATCCTACGCAATATTCTCTATTCCGGCGTTTGGTGCCGTTATACAGAAGTAACAGAAAAGCGTAAAAATACACAAGATAACCGACATCCTGACACTAAGAATTCGAACACAGGAGATTAAGAAACATGACCGATCCTTATGCAGTCTTAGGCGTATCAAGGGACGCCTCTGACGAAGAAATAAAAAAGGCTTATCGAAGCCTGAGCAGAAAATATCATCCCGACGCCAATATCAACAACCCGAATAAAGACCAGGCAGAAGCCAAATTCAAAGAGGTTCAGCAAGCCTATCAGCAGATCATGCATGAACGGGAGTATGGAACTTCTGATACATCCTACACGGGCAGGTCGGGATCTGCCGGAGGATATAACGGCGGATATAGCGGTGGCTTTGGTGACTTTGGTGACTACGGTCCTTTCCGTGGATTCAGTGGACAATATCGTCAGACAGGCCCTCAGTCTTCTAACAGCGAAGAAGATCTTCATATGAAAGCTGCCGCGAATTTCATCAACAGTGGACATTATCAAGAGGCTCTGAATCTTCTGAATGGTATCTCATCACGTAACGCTCAATGGTATTATTACAGCGCGCTGGCCAATTCAGGAGTCGGTAACAATGTAATTGCTCTGCAACACGCCAAAGAAGCCCTGCGAATGGACCCCGATAATTTCCAATACCAGATGCTGGTCAACCGTTTCGAAAGCGGCGGAAGCTGGTATCAACAGCAACAAGATCCTTACCAGACCACATTTAACACCGGAAGCAGCTTCTGCATGAAACTGTGCATTGCCAATCTGGTATGTAACCTTTGCTGTGGCGGTAGCGGGCTGTGTTGTGGCGGTGGCGGCGGAATGCCACACGGCTATATGTAAGAAAGGAATGATATTTTGTTAGAGTATTTGGTATTATACGAAAGCGAGTCTGGAAACACGAAGAAGATTGCGGCCTCCATATTTTCCCGTCTTCCAGGCAACTCCAAAGACCTGATCGACATTAACACGAATAAGACGATTCCTGAGGCCAACATCTATTTTGTAGGTTTCTGTGTACACCGGGGAACCTGCAGCATGGCAATCAGCGACTTTCTCAACGACTTAAGTGGCAAGCAGATTGCTCTCTTTGCCACCTGCGGTATGGGAGATTCTCCCGAATACTACAAAGCCATTGAGCACAGTGTCAATGCCTGGATTGAATCAGACAATGATTATCTGGGCGCATTTATCTGTCAGGGCAAGATGCCTCAGAAGGTACGCCAGAAATATGAAGCTATGCAGACTGCTGATAATTCTAAACAAATCGACCTGTATATCCGTAACTTTGACGAAGCGCTGACACACCCAGACAGTCTTGACCTGGAACACGCAAAAGTATTTGTTGACAAAACGCTGAAAAAAATAAAGGCAGAGGAATATTAAAACTCCTCTGCCTTATCTCTACCTGCAAGCTTTCCTATATTGGAAGTTCAAGATGGATGTCTTTCCCTTCTTTGATAGAAATAATTACTTTTCCGCTCTTAATCGTAGTCACAGCTCCCTGTACATTCATTTCGACAGCTGGAACTTCCTCTGCTTCCTCTGCTGCTTCTTCCTCCGGCTCTTCTTCTGTTACTTCTTTAATCCCATCTACATTATCTGCAGTCAATGGACATAAAGAATCACTCGTCTTAGTCAGTTTTGCCCCCAATACCTGTTCAATTGTCAGGCATCCATCAAGGTTCAGTAAGCCTGAATCAACTAATTCATCAAAGATTGCCGGATCTTCCAGGTTCGCCGGCTCAATTGTAATACCTGCCTCTGCTCTACAGCATAATACTGCAGGATCCTTAGCATGCGCTTTCGCGGTTTCCGCTGTAATAGACATTCTTATTACCTCCTTTTATACACTACTTTTAGTATAGCCAGTCCCTCTTTTTTATTCCAATTGCTTTTTATCATATTCAAAAAGCATTTATTGATATTCTCTATGATATATACCCATTGACATTCCTTTTCATTTAACGATATAATAAAAAAGAGAAGTGACTGCATAAGAACTCGTATTCTTTCACCAGAGAATAGCGAGTTCTTTTTTCGTCATACATTACCACACAAAAAATGTTTATAATAAGCAACAAGGAGTGATAACTATGAATTATGACGTAATCATTATCGGCGCAGGCCCTGGAGGAATTTTTTCTGCCTATGAGCTTACCCAAAGAGCCGGAGATCTTAAGATTGCCGTCTTCGAGGCCGGCTTTCCTCTTCAGGAACGACATTGCCCAATTGACGGTGACAAGGTAAAATCCTGCATCAAATGCAAGACTTGTGCCATTATGAATGGTTTCGGCGGAGCCGGCGCATTTTCCGATGGAAAATACAATATTACGAACGATTTCGGCGGAACGCTCTATCAGTATCTTGGCAAGGAGAAGGCTCTTGACTTGATGGAGTATGTAGACAAGATTAATCTTTCCCATGGTGGAGAAGGTACGAAGATGTATTCTACTGCCGGAACTAATTTTAAGAAGATCTGTATTCAGAACAAACTAAAACTTCTGGATGCTTCCGTACGTCACCTTGGGACAGATATCAACTATATTGTTCTTGAGAATCTATACAATGAATTAAAAGACAAGGTGGATTTTTATTTCCACACACCGGTCGAACATGTAGAATGCCTTGACAATGGTTACCGCATTTCCTACAAAGATGGAACAGCCACCTGCAAGAACTGCATTATCTCGGTAGGAAGAAGTGGAAGCAAATGGATGGAAAATATCTGCAATGAGCTGGACATTCCTACCCACTCTAACCGTGTGGATATTGGAGTCCGCGTAGAACTTCCGGCCGTCATCTTCTCACATCTGACGGATGAACTCTATGAGAGCAAGATCGTCTACCGTACGGAAAAATTCGAAGACAATGTCCGTACCTTCTGTATGAATCCTTATGGTATCGTTGTAAATGAAAATACCAACGGTATCGTAACCGTCAACGGTCACAGTTACGAAGATCCGGAACACCAGACCGACAACACCAACTTTGCACTTCTGGTTGCAAAGCATTTTTCCGAGCCATTCAAGGACAGCAATGGATATGGAGAAAGTATCGCCCGACTCTCAAACATGCTGGGCGGCGGTGTGATCGTCCAACGCTTTGGGGATCTGGTCAGAGGCCGCAGAAGTACCGTCACACGAATTCGTGAAGGACTGGTAACTCCTACTCTTGCTGCCACTCCGGGAGACTTAAGTCTCGTGCTGCCCAAACGTATTCTGGATGGTATCATCGAGATGATCTATGCGCTGGATAAGATTGCGCCCGGTACTGCCAACGATGACACTCTGCTCTACGGCGTAGAAGTGAAGTTCTATAATATGGAAGTAGAGATCGATGAAAACCTGGAAAGCAAGTACAAAGGCTTATATATCATAGGTGATGGAAGCGGTGTAACACATTCCCTCTCCCACGCGTCTGCCAGCGGCGTCTATGTGGCGCGGCACATTGCAGAAAACTTAATCGCGGAATAGAAAAACCGCAATTCTTTATCACTAAAGAATTGCGGTTCTATTTTTTAAGAGGCGCCAACCAGATTTGAACTGGTGATAGAGGTGTTGCAGACCTTTGCCTTACCACTTGGCTATGGCGCCTTGTTTTCGGTACTTATATAGTATATCAAATGCCAAGAAGTAAGTCAATTATTTATTTCAAAACATTTTTAAAATCCAAGTTCATCATTAACCAGGATAACCTTAATCCTCTTTGGAACCTTAGAATATCTGGTAATCAAGATCTGACAGCATATCGTATCTGGAGATTTACAGTCAAAACATGCCCCTGTCTTAGCGCACGGTGTATCCAGCTGAAATCTCTGTGCATTAATAGGTGCAGCTTCATTTCTTGCTCTGGAAAGCGCATTGTCTACATCCTTTACCACCTTATTCATTCCCACGATCATAATAACATTTCTTGGACCGTTGGCGATTGCAGATACCCTGTTGGCCATACCGTCTACATTTACCAACACACCATCTTCTGTAATCGCATTACTGCTTGCAAGAAAGAAATCACAATCGTATGTAATCAGCTCAATCTTTCTCTTCTCCTCCGGTGACTTCGCCGCATCTCTGTTATACGCCTGGTAATTACCTTCACAGATTGCCTGCTTCAGCCCAATCTCCCCAATGGACATAGAGCCGCCCCATGCAACACTGCTGCCCTCCGGGATCCATTCCAAAGCTTTCGCCAATGCCTCTTCTGCATTTTCGGCATAATACCCTTCCATATTCCTAGACTCTAAACCCTTGATAATCTTTTCTCCCAACATCTTATTCCGCTTTATACGATTGATATCCATAGCCTCAGCCTCCTATATATTACATAAACTTATTGTCTATTATAACACGCCAATCTTTGTTAGGGACAGGGTAAATTGAAAAAGGGACACGGTCATTTTAATCTGGGACGGAGGAAAATGAAAAAACCCCCGTCCCCAATTAGATCTGTGTCCTCATGGTGTACCCGGCATCACGGACTTGGTTCATCTCTTCTGCATAGAGGAAGCATCTTACCTTATGTCCTTGATATTCGTATATTTCTGGTTTCTCGGCGAAGCATCTTTTCTTTGCATATTTGCACGTTCCCACGTACGGACATCCAGCCTTTCCGCCTTGCTCTGTTACTTCTTCTATTACAAATGGTCTTTTCTTTTCACTTCCATTAAGCCTCACTCTGTCTGCGGCCATAAACAGAGCCTTTGTATATGGATGCCATGGTTCTTCCATCAATTCGCCGGATGGTCCTTCTTCTACCAGCCATCCATCATAGATAACGCCCAGCATATCGCTGATGTGACCGACGATCGACAGATCATGACCAATAAACAGCATCGAGAGTTGTTCTTTTTCTTTCATCTTACATAGTAGATGGACCAATTGTTCCTGTGTCTGTATATCGAGACCGGAAAATGGTTCGTCACAGATTAAAAATTCCGGATTCATCAAAAGTGCTCTTGCAATCATGACTCTCTGAAGCTGCCCTCCCGACAATTGTTGTGGATAATCCTGTTTTCTTTGTTCTTCCAATCCCACTTCATCCAGTATACGCCTGAGTTGTTCTGCGATTTCTTTTTCATCAGAAATTCCTGCCGCCATCAATGCTTCTTGCAGATTCTCATAGACGGTCATTGTCGGATTCAGGGCCTGGTACGGATTCTGGAAGATCATCTGAATCTTTTTTCGATAATCTATACGCTGCTTTCTTGACTTCCAGTTCATTTCCCTACCTTTCCAATACACCTCTCCTTGTTCAGGTCTGTACAATCCCGCCAGGACACGCGCAAATGTACTTTTCCCGCAACCACTCTCTCCTACCAGGCCATAGCTCTGATTTTTTTGTATTGCTATCGTTATCGAATGCAGTACTTTCTTTTGTCGAAATTCTTTACATACATTCTTTGCATGTAACAGAATATCCTTCTTATCTGCTTCGGATGCGGCCTGTGGAATCTGTTCAAGATTCTTTCTTGTCTGAATCAGCATTTTTGTATATGTTTCACTGCTGTGATAGAGTATATCACTTACCCTTCCTTGTTCGACGATGCTTCCTTCGCGCATGACCAACAAGCGATTACACAGAGCACCGACCACTCCCAGATCATGGCTGATCATAATCACGGCAATCCCCAGATCTTTTGACAGTCTTCTCAGCAAATTCAATATCTGTGCCTGCACCGTCACATCTAACGCAGTCGTCGGCTCATCAGCAATCAATACTTTCGGATTCCCAGCCAGAGCGATTGCAATACAGATACGCTGTTGCATCCCTCCCGAACATTCAAACGGATACCGATTCATACATGCACTTACATCTCGGATTCCCACCATATCCAACAATTCTTCTGCTTTTTCTTTCGCCTCCTGTCGGGTACAATCCGTATGTAGTCTTAGACTTTCCATAATCTGCCTGCCAATCTTCATCAATGGATCCAGGCATGACATCGCATTTTGCATGATGACCGCGATCTCACCACCGCGTAGTTTTCTTCTTTTCACATCAGTCAGAGGCGGTGTGATATCTTCTCCACAATACCGAATCTGTCCGCTTGAAATAACGGCTCCTTTCTTGAGAAACCCGAGGATAGCCATTGCCATCGTTGATTTTCCCGATCCAGATTCTCCCACGATTCCCAGGATTTCCTGGCTTTCAAGCTCAAAAGAACAATCTTTTACCACTTCTTGCTGTCTTCGCGTATATGTTATGGTCAGATGATCGACCACAAGCAATTTTCCCATGCGGTATCCTCCTATATCTCTTCCGGTATCCTTTGAGCACCATTCACTCCCTGTTGCTCCAGTGCATAACCAATGCTTTGCAAACATACAATCAATGCCGCAAGTACCAGAACCGGGAATAATATCTGAGTCGGATATTGAGTAATCAACGACCTTGCATCCTGAATCAGTGTTCCGAGACTTGCTCTGGGCGCTGCAATTCCAATCCCAAGAAAGCTTAAAAATGCCTCTGTAAATATCGCTTTGGGAATCAGCAATATCGTCTGCACAATCAAAAGCCCTCTCTCATTTGGCAAAATATATTTAAAAATGATTCTCCACATCGGAACTCCCATCATCTCCGCTGCCAGACAGTAATCCATCTGCCGAAGCCGTCTTGTCTCTACTCTTACCATTTTCGCAAGATCAACCCACCCTGCCACACAGATTCCCAGTATCACACTTCCAATACTTGCATCCAATACCAGAAGTATCAGAATCACATAGAGCATAGACGGAATTGCACTGATGATATTCATCAGTTCCAACAAAATGCTGTCAACAACCAAGTTGGCAAGTCCAGACACTGCACCAACCACAACACCTATGACAAAGCAGACACATGCACTGACGAATCCAACCGTAAGACTAATCCGCAACCCATAGCATACACGGGTAAAAAGATCTCTTCCGAACTTATCCGTCCCGAATAAATGTGCCGCCGACACACCAAGATTTTGACTCACCACGTCCTGTGCATCATACGAATACGGGGAAAGGCTAGGAACAACTATCGCTGCTGCCACGAATACACCTAAGATTCCCAGATATATGATAAATTTTCTATTTGCCATTACTTGTTTCATCTGTTCTGCTCCGTTCCAAACCGAATTCTAGGGTCGAGATACATCTGTACTACATCCAGCACAAGTTGCGCAAGAATCACAATCGCCCCTGCAAAAACCGTAAGTCCCATAATCACCGTATAATCACGGTTATTGATAGACATAACGAATTCTCTTCCAAGACCGGGAATAGTGAAGATACTCTCTACCACAAAACAGCCCGTCACAAGATACACCAGCAATTGTCCAAGATAAGTCAACAACTGTGTAAGAGCCGGCCGCCACATATGCCTCATCAGGATTGCTGATTCTTTCAGTCCTTTTGCCTTCAAAAACATAACATATTCCTGTGTATATTCTTTTTGCACTGCGCTGTAGAACATCCGCGAAATCACACATGTTGGATACACGGCAAGTGCGGCCACCGGCAATACATAATTCATTGGCGTCGTGATCCCGGCAATTGGAAACCATTTCAAATATACACCAAAGATGAGCATGAATAATAAGGCATATACAAAGTTTGGCACACTAATCCCTACACTCTCGATAAACAAAATCACTTTTTTTACAAGCTTTCTTTTGGTCATCAGGTGCCAGATTCCTAAGAGAGTTCCAAGAATCAGACTCGACAGAAAAGCCAGTATTCCTACCTTCGCCGTCACAGGAAGACTTCTTGCAATCACAGAATTTACCGTTACTCCTGGTTTCTTGATGGACATGCCAAGGTCTCCTCGCAACAGGTTCTTCATATAGAAAGCAAACTGCACCTGCAGAGGCTCTCCAAGCCCATATTCCTCTTCTATCGTCTGAAGAACTTGCTCCGATACATTTCCCGTATCAAAAGGATTTCCCGGCATCTTATGCGCCATCACAAAAGTAAGAAATGTAAGAAACAATAATGCCGCCGCTCCTGTCACCAGCCGTTTTGCCACATACTTAGCCACGTTCTCTAAACCTCGCTTTCAGTTCTGCCGCCAAAGTTCTTGCGATATTCTCAGCTTCCTCCACTGGCCCTCGCTTCTTCCCTGTGATATAATCTTTCGCTTCTTCGTCATAGTACAGACCGTTCAGAATAACTTCTTCTCCTTCTATCTGTGCATAAGCCGCTGTTGGAGCGCTGCAGCCTCCACCCAGCATACACACAAATGCTCTTTCTGAAAGAGCAGCCACTTTCGCTTTTTCATCCATCACGCAATCCAGATAACTATAATCTTCACCAACTCTTCCCTGTACCGCCAGAATTCCCTGCCCTGCTGCCGGTATTAACTCATCCGTTGCAAGTATTCTTCCCGCCACAGATTCCATTCCAAGGCGTTTTAGCCCAGCCATTGCAAGTATGGTTGCATCACACTGTCCTTCTTCCAACTTACGCACGCGGGTCTGTACATTTCCCCGCATTCCGGTAAATGCACATTTTGGGTACAGGCGTTCCAGCTGAATCCGTCTTCGGTGGCTGGAAGTTCCGATTACCGTAATGTCTTCTGGCTTCACACCTTTGCGAAAAAGAATCGCATCCCGCGGATCCTCTCGCCTGGAAAAAGCAAGAATCGGGAGTTGTTCCGGGATTTCAACAGGCATGTCTTTTAAACTGTGCACGGATAGATCTGTCCGTTTTTCCAGAAGCGCAAGATCCAGTTCTTTTACAAACAAGCCTTTCCCACCAATCTGATCCAGACTGCGATCCAGAATCTTATCTCCTGTCGTCTTCATTGTAATAATCTGTACTTGAATCTCAGGATGTGCATGTTCGATCAATTGCGCAACATATTCTGCCTGCCACACTGCAAGTCTGCTTTCCCTGCTTCCAATCCTTACGATTCTCTTCATGATTCCATCGCCTCTCTTACATGTTCTGCAAATAGTCTCTGTATCCCCTTCAGCTCTCCCAGTCCTTTCTTTACTACTCGAGACGGGAATCCCATATTCTGGAATCTGACCAGCCAGGAATGCTCATCACCTGCCAGATCATGATGAACATGTTCGCCACTGACAATCATAAATGGTATGATCCGAAGCGGCCTTGGCTCCAACATTCCAAGCTTCTGCATCACGTCAGATACACTCGGATACCCTTCAACGGTTCCGACCAGCACATTGGAATAACCCATAGAATGAAAAGCGTATTCCAGCATAGTATAAGCAGCCTGTGCATGTCCTTGTGTCCCATGACCGGCAAGCACGATTACTTCTTCTTTATTCATCTGCCAATCTTCTATCACAGAATGAACACACGCCTTATAATCCTCTACCTGATTTAAGAGTGGTTCTCCTAATTTTAAGGTCTGAAAAAAATCCCGGTAACCTTCCAATGCACTTTTTAGTCTCTCATATTCCAAGCCATGGACCACATACGTCGGCTGTACAACAATATGTTCCATTCCATCTTCTCGCATCTGCGTAATTGCCTCTTCCAGCGTCGGAATTGCAATTTGGTTCTCTTCCCATAGTTTTCGGATAATCCTCTGGCTGGTAAATGCTCTGTACAATCTATAATTTTTAAACTCTCCTCTTAGATAATTCTCTATTCCTCCAATTGTCCGCTCCAGATTCTCTTTATAACTCGTTCCAAAGCTGACGACCAAGATTGCTTTCTTCATACCGCATTCTTTCCTCCCATCCTTTATTGAACCGATGCACCTCTAAGATCCAGTGTCCCCGTTGCCGGGATCTGTGTGATTCCCGTAATATTCGGCCGGATCAGATTCACATGATGCATAGAATAGAGCGGAATAATATAGAACTGTTCCCCAATCGCATACTGTTCTGCTTCATGCATAAGTTCGCTTCTCTTTGCCGGATCTGTCTCTGTGTCAGATGCTTCTACCAACGCGTCATATACCTCATCCCTGATTCCACTACAATTATAAGTGCTGTTTGAAAGCAACATAGATAAATACGTATTCGGATCAGCGAAATCAGCCGTCCAATTCATACGGCATAATTCGAAGTTTCCTGCCCTTCGTTCCGAATAATTCACCTGAAGTTCTTGTGCATTCAATTCTATCGTAATTCCCAGATTTTCTTTCAGTTGCTGCTGCAGGACCTGTGCGGTGTCCATATCCATTTCCAGAGTCGGATAATTATAAGTAAGAACAGGAAACCCTTCTCCATTCGGATAACCCGCTTCTGCAAGCAGCTCCTTTGCCCTCTTTAGATTCTCTTCAAAAGGAGCCTGCGCACCATCTACAAAATATTCTCCCGTTGATTTATCTACCATATATTTTGCGACAAAATTTACCGTGGGCTCTGTATCCTTTCCCACCGCCTGGCAAAGTTCTTGTCGGTCAATTCCAAGGTTCAATGCCTCTCGCACACGAACATCCTGTAGCACTTCTACTTTCTCTATATTCATATATATATATCGTGTGGCAATTGCATCCGTCACCACAAGATCATCTTGTCCTTCATATTCATCCATCACCGTCCCCAGTAATGACAACGCCACATCCACTTCTCCAGTCGCGTAAGCTGCTGCCATCGACTGCTTATTATCGAAGAACTTATAGGTAATCTTATCCAATGCTATATTGTCTGCATCCCAGTAATATGGATTCTTCTCCAACACAAAATACTGTTGTGACACATATTCTGTCAGATAAAACGGTCCATTGGATACACTCGTCGCCGGGTCGGTATCCCACCCGCTTCCAACTGCATCCGCATAAGCCACACACGACGGAGTATATACCGGAAGGCGCAGTAAATCCAGGAAATACACGCACGGTGTAGACAGATGGAAGATCAACGTCGTATCATCCGGTGTCTCTACTCCGAGTGTACTCATATCTGCTTCCCTATTATAGATTGCTTCGGCATTCTCAATCGGGAACAGATAGTTTGAATATCCATTTCCACTGGCAGGATCCAGAGAACGTTCAATGGTGTTGCGAAAGTCCGCCGAAGTGACCGGTGTTCCATCTGACCATTTTGCATCTTCTCTCAAGTGAAAAATCCACTCTGTCTTATCGTCATTCACCTCATAGGATTCTGCAGCACGATATTCAATCTCTCCATTCTCATCATACGTCAAAAGTTCGTCCAACGCAGATACGGAATATGCCAGATAAGTATCTGCAATCATCCCCGCCGGATCCAGGCCACCGCTTTCACTGTTTGTACCGACGACGATCTCCTGTCCGCTCTTGCCAGAGACATTCTCCGCTCTTTGATCTTTGCATCCTGCTGCCATCACCAGAATCATGGTGGCAGACAGCAGAACTCCCAATATTCTCTTCATCAACTATACCTCCTGCTTCGCGCGAAGTTCTTTCAACTTTTCTACCATACTTGCAATGGTTGCCCTGTCCGATATCTCAATCTTCATATGGTATTTTCGTGCTTCTGTCGCAGTCTGTTCTCCAATACACAGAGCAGGAACTTTGCAAAAATCCATTCCACCCATCGTCTGAACGAACCCCCGGACGGTTGATGCACTCGTAAATGTAACCCAGTCGATCAGTCCCTGGTTAATCTTATCCTTTACCATATCGGCCCAAGGGCTGTCCTGTCTGCATATCGTTTCATAAATCGCAATATCTTCATATGCAAGATCTGCTCTTTTCAATTCTTCTTTTAATTCCTCAGAACCTTGCCTTGCGTGAAGCAGATAGACTTTCGCATCCTTTCTTGCAGTTCTTACAAGTGCTTTGCCAAGTTCCCTTCCATTATATACTTCTGGCACCACATCCGTCATCCATCCGTATTTTTCCAATTCTTTTGCTGTTGCTTCCCCAACCGCAGCAAATCTTACATCCGCTCCTTTTCGCAGCACGCCTCGAATATCTTTCCCAAGACTTGGTAACGTAACACTGAAAAAAGTTTCTACTCCTACTGGACTTGTAAATGTAAGCCACAATTCTCTTCCAGCCGGTTCGTCAAACAACTCATCCAACCGAATCTGTTCCAGTGCAATAGCGGTCGTATCGATCATGGGCAGTTCCAACACCTCTGCACCCGATTCTCTTAATTGTGCAGTCAGCTTACTTGCTTTTTTCCTGGATCTGGTCACAATAATCTGCATCTGTGCAAGTTCACGCTTCTCGTACCATGCGAACAGCTCCGATAATGTACATACTCTCCCTACGACAATGACTGCCGGAGCTTGAATATTGGCATCTTTGGAGTCTCTCTCCAGGCAGTCAACCGTTGAGATTACCTTGCGCTGTCGGTATTGCGTCCCTCTTTCCAGGACTGCCGCCGGCATCTTTGGATCCATTCCTGCTTTTACCAGATTCTCCATAATCATTCCCATCGTGCCAACGCTCATAAGAAATACCAATGTCGCATCCATACGCACCAGCGCACCATAATCTATACGATCCTTTCCATCTCTTCTCGGATGCCCCGTAATCACATGAAAAGAAGAAGTATAATCGCGGTGCGTCACCGGAATTCCTGCATAGGCAGGCACTGCCACCGCCGAAGTCACTCCCGGAACCACTTCAAACGGTATTCCATATTGCACCAATAACTCTAACTCTTCTCCGCCCCGTCCGAACACAAACGGATCTCCGCCTTTTAAGCGGACCACCTTTTTTCCCTTTAACGCTTCCTCCAGAAGGATCTGATTCGTCTTTTCCTGTGATACCGAGTGCTTGCCTGAACGCTTCCCTACGGACACCTTTTCTGCATCCTCTGGAAGCATACACAGTATCTCCTCTCCAATCAGCGCATCATATGCAATAAAATCTGCCTGTTCTATGACCGTTATGGCTTTCTGAGTCAATAATCCAATCTCTCCAGGACCTGCTCCGACCAGCCATACTTTTCCCTTACTCATCTCCATGTGATTCCTCATTTCATCTGATAATTCTTACCGATATCCAATTCTGGATCTCATAATATAGAATGATACCATAATTTTCATTCTGTTTTCATTAGAAGTAATATCATATCCCAATACTTCTTTAATCTTGTTGATCTTATAAGCCATGGTATTCTTATGGCAATATAACGCCTTTGATGTCTCGACAATATTACACTCGTTCTTAAAATATGCTTCCAGAATCTCTACATAATCCGTGCCATTCTCTTCATCATAGTCCATTAATTTCCCTAATGTTTCTTTTACAAACTCAGGATAGATCTCTTCCTCTTTTATATCAGAAAGGATCTTATATATTCCAAGCTCTTTGTAACATAATATATTCTTGTCAATCGGAGCCTTTGTCAATTCATATGCTGTTCTCGCTCGTTCATAAGACTTATGGATCTCTTTGATGCTATTTACCATTGTTCCTATGCCAACATATACATTATCATCTTTCTCGCATATTTTTTGAAAAATATCCAATAATTTCCTTTCAGAATACCCCGTCGCAAGAATAATAAGACGATTATTCTCTTCATATATAATTCTTCTCTCCAAGGTATAATGTAATTCCTTCTTAATCTGATTCAAACGTTCATTGCCACGTTCTGTATTGTACACATTACAGCTTAACACAATAACATTATAGGTCAAATTGCGATAGAATCCATTTCCCTCAAAATAATTTACATACAGTTCTTCATTGTCCGGGAAAAAGATTGCATTTCGCAATGCAGTGCTTAAATTCGTGTCTCTCTGCTCGTTCTTCAATAAAATTACGGAAAAAATACGCATGATATCAATATATGGAGTCTCCCATGTTGCCGAAAACAACGGGAATTCCAGTTCATTGCAATAATCAACAATCTTTTGTGATATCTTTTTCCCCTCACGAATCGCAATCATCAATCCGCCGGCGCACTCTTTATTCAGTGCTTCTATATACCTCTTCAGCCATTCCTCCGAAACATAATTCAGCCCTGAATTAAAGACCAGTTCATCGCCGTGCAGCATAGGTACAAAATCCATATCTTCCACCATATGTATCCAGCCAATCATTTTATGAAAGCAACTCTTCGTAAGCAATGCAACACCATATTCCGGATCAATCTCTGCATATAAGTTCTCTAATTCAACAGCCATTTTCCTCCTCCTCTACACTTCGCATGGATATTATACCATTGCATTTGTGCTTAAGCCACAATTTTTTGTCATAATTATGTATTTATAGACTATACAAAAAAATATTTTCTTGTGATATATTGTTTTTGGAACACAAATGAAAACCCCGATTTTTGTTGTTTCGACTTTATCTCTAGATTTTTAAAAGGAAAACCCCTTGAAGCAGATATGCTTCAAGGGGTTTTTGTCTGCATCGGTCATCGCCGAAAGCTCCAGAAAATAATTCTGTCACACCCTCATTATCCATGATATGATGAAAGAAAATGTTTATACAGAAAGGATGCCTTCCATGGAGAAATCATCACCTTTATATTTTCCACTTTTTGTAGACCTGTCCGAGAAAAGAATCCTCGTGATAGGGGGCGGCAAGATTGCCCAGAGAAGAATCGAGACACTTCTTGATTTTGCTGCCGACATCTGCGTCGTAGCACCAGAAATCACAGACAAACTGCGAATATTGAGTGAGAGCCGGCGCATCCAATGGATCCAGGATGTATATCACACCAATCTGACAGAAGGCGCAGACATTGTACTCGCCGCAACAAACAGCAGCTCTTGTAACGATCAGATCGCGGCAGACTGTAAAGCACGAAAAATACCGGTAAATACCGCACATAAAAAAGAATCTTGTGACTTCTACTTCCCCGGGATCGTACGGCAAGGCAATATTGTTACCGGGATCAGCACCAGCGGATTAAATCATCACGAAGCCAAAGAAGCTCGCGAACGAATCAGCCAGGCATTAGGGACACGGCAAATTTAATTTGGGACAGGGATATTTTAATTTGGGACGGAGGAAAATGAAAAAACCCCCGTCCCAAATTAAAAATTAAGCACAAAAAAACAATCCTTTTTCAAGGATTGTTTTTTGAAAGGCGCCAACCAGATTTGAACTGGTGATAGAGGTGTTGCAGACCTTTGCCTTACCACTTGGCTATGGCGCCATACACTATAATATGAATGAGCTTTCGCTCGAATGACTCCGACGGGAATCGAACCCGTGTTACCGCCGTGAAAGGGCGATGTCTTAACCGCTTGACCACGGAGCCATATTACGCTTTCCTCAAGCGCGATCGATGTTTATATTAACATAGTTATTCATATTTTTCAAGTATTTTTTCTTTTTTTTCTAATTTTCTTTTTCCTATACATTTTTCTCCACGGAGAGCCTTTTTTTCATCATGTTTTGAGCCCTTCCATCCGTTGACAAACCCGTCTAAATCCGATATGTTGAATAGGTATCTAAGATTATTATTACTTTTTATATAAGGAGCAAACATTTATGAAATCATTAGTTCTGGCTGAGAAGCCGTCTGTCGCCCGTGACATTGCCCGCGTTTTGAACTGTAAGAAAAGTATTGCCGGCGCAATTGAAGGTGAGAAATACATCGTCACCTGGGCTTTAGGGCATCTTGTCACATTGGCAGATCCAGAAGAATACGATAAGAAATTCAAGGAATGGAATATTTCCTACCTTCCAATGCTTCCAGAAAAATGGGAACTGGTTGTGATCAAGCAGACATCCAAGCAATACCACAACGTCAAATCTCAACTTTTCCGAAAGGATGTGTCTGAGATTATCATCGCTACTGACGCCGGGCGCGAAGGGGAATTGGTTGCACGTTGGATTCTTGATAAAGCAGGATGTCACAAACCAATCAAACGGCTCTGGATTTCTTCTGTGACTGATAAGGCTATCCGCGAGGGATTTGCCCACTTAAAAGATGGCCGTCAATATAATGCACTGTATTATGCTGCCAAAAGCCGTGCTGAAGCAGACTGGCTGGTTGGAATTAACGCTACTCGCGCCCTTACGTGCAAATATAATGCACAGTTGTCTTGCGGACGCGTTCAGACTCCAACCCTCGCGATTATTGCCCGCCGCGAAGCTGAGATTCGTTCTTTCAAACCCGAAGACTACTATGGGATAAAATGTACTACCAACTCCAGCCAGTACAACTCCCCGGTCACATGGACCTGGCAGAACGCCAAGACCGGAAGTCTTCGTTCTTTCCAAAAGGATGTTATGACTGATATCACTGCCAGACTGACCAGACAGATGTTGACCATCACCGATGTTCAAAAATCCGCTAAAAAAACATTTTCCCCAGGTCTCTATGACCTGACAGAATTACAGCGTGATGCTAACAAACGCTTTGGTTTCTCTGCCAAAGAAACCTTGAATATTATGCAGCGTCTGTATGAACATCACAAAGTACTCACTTATCCTCGAACCGATTCCCGCTACATCGGAACCGATATTGTCCCGACCATTAAAGAGCGGCTGAAAGCGTGTAACACTGGACCTTATAAGAAATACATTCCTGAACTTCTGAGAGGTCCGATTAGAACCAGTAAATCTTTTGTAGACGACAAAAAGGTCAGTGATCATCACGCAATTATACCGACGGAAGAATATGTGCAGCTTGATCACATGAGCAATGAAGAACGCAAAATCTATGATCTAGTTGTGCGCCGCTTTATCAGTGTTCTATCCCCGGCCTTTGAGTATGAGCAGACCACAATGAAAGCTTCTGCTGCCGGACAAAATTTTATTGCAAAAGGAAAGATTGTTCTATCTCCAGGCTGGAAAGCCATCTATGAAGCGGATAATATTGATGACGCGGATGAGGAAAATGATGCCGCCACATATGTATCCGAACAACCGCTTCCTGCTCTGGAAAAAGGCATGAAGTTTCCAATTGTGACGGTTTCTCTTACAACCGGAAAGACAAAACCACCAGCAAGATTTACCGAAGCAACCCTGCTAAGCGCTATGGAAAATCCAGTAAAATACATGGATTCCCAAGATGCAAAAGCACGAAAAACATTGGGGGAGACCGGCGGTCTGGGAACCGTCGCCACAAGAGCTGATATTATCGAAAAACTATTTCACTCCTTCTATATCGAGAAAAAAGGAACGGAGATTCTGATTACCTCCAAAGGAAAACAACTTCTGGAACTTGTCCCAAAGGATCTAAAAAAGCCAGAGCTTACTGCCCAATGGGAAATGGAACTCTCACAGATCTCCAAAGGGAATCACAAAGCAGATATATTCCTTCGTGAAATTATCGATTATACACAAGAACTCATTCAAGAAATCAAAAACGCTGACGGAACCTTCCGACACGACAACCTTACCAATACCAAATGCCCACGCTGCGGCAAACGAATGCTGGCAGTCAACGGCAAAAACGCTCGCCTTCTGGTATGCCAGGATCGAGAATGCGGTTATCGCGAAACCATTGCACGTCTAAGCAATGCCCGCTGCCCAAACTGCCACAAAAAGATGGAGCTAATAAAAAAAGGCGAAGACGAAACCTTCGTATGCCAATGCGGATACAAAGAAAAACTCTCCGCATTCAAAGCCAGAAGAGAAAAAGAAGGTGCCGGTGTCTCCAAAAAAGATGTACAAAAATATCTAAAAAAACAAAAAGACGAACCCATCAACAACGCCTTCGCCGAGGCACTACGCAAAATTGGGGACGGAGAAAAATAAAAAAACCTCCGTCCCTAATTTACCCTGTCCCTTTTATATGCCACAATCAGATCTACCATTCGATTATAACTTTCCACTCCATCTTTTTGTCCGTTTGCCTTTAAATATGTATCGTTCACTTTATTAGATACTTCTGCGACTGTCCCGTCATACCTTGCCCAGAATTCGTGATTCGCCTGCAGATCTGTCTCTGCCTCCGCGCTTAACTCACCGCGCACTTCTTCCCACGCATCGTAGTCAACTTTATACAATACATTCATGCAATGAATCCACCCCAGCATATTTCCGCTATATTGGAATGTTGCTTCCTCAGACTCGCGGCAGGCAAGAAATGCGATGAAGTTGGCCTCTTGCTCTTGCATAAATCCTCGTAAGTGCGACAGTTCGTGACAGATGGTAAACGGAATGTTATAATCAGTCATTGCCTGATTGTAATTGGCTTCTATGGTAAACGGAGAATATACCCCGCTCAGGTTCTGTATAGAAAGTATCCAAGAATTGAGCAATCCTTTTGGCTTTGGATAATATCCTTTTAACTCTGGATATATCTCGCCTAATTTTTGCATAGCAGTCACTGCCTGTTCCTCTGTCGACACCTCCAGCTCCATGGTTCCTTCTTGATTCCGTTCTACCGCATTGCTATATTGATTTACTTGTTCTGTCAGCCATACACATACTTCCTTCAACTCTTCAATTGAATATTCATCTGCCTGAATCTCAGAAGTTTCCGCAAACGAATCCTTATGATAATTCACTCCGCAATTCACCACATATAAGAAAAACAAGACTCCTACCGCTAAGAAAACATTACACAACCATCTATATCCTTCTTCTTTTCTCAATTTCTTCCGAATTATTCGAATCAGAAGCTGTGTACAAGACACCAGGAAAATAAGAATCATAAGATAAAGTAGTACTTCCGATACAGAAAATGGGAAATACCCCATCGCACGGCCAACTGTCTCCACCCATACTGGATAGATATGCGTGCTGTACCACTGGGCAAAGTCTTGGCACATTCTCGCAGTCAGACTCAAAATAATGCTAATTCCAATCAGTATACCGCTTATGATTACCTTAGTTTTTATACGATCATTTATTCTTATATTCTTATCATCTGAAAACTTTGACATTGTAAATTTACCCTTGTCTTATCATTTTTTCAATCTTTTCTATCAATATAGTATCACGCTGGTTTTTCCGTCTCAACCCTAAAAATGTACCAATCTGACAGTTTGATCTACTTCATAAATTCCCCAAAAACCCCTTTGACATCATCCAAAAAAACTGTTATGATACATGGTACAGCGTGTAGCAAAACTGCGTAAATCCGGTTGAATGCTACACGCTCTTTATTTTTATGTGAAGCGTGTGGCCCTGGGCATAAATCCAGCTCTTTGGCCACACTTTTTATTTTTCCAGAGATGTCTCTCACAAAATAATTAACATATGAAGGAGGAAAATATCATGGACCAAAAATCAAATCGTTTTTTGGAAACAGAACCAATCGGGGTATTGATGCGCAAATATTCTGTACCCTGTATTATCTCGCTGCTGGTAGCAGCACTTTACAACATTGTCGACCAGATTTTTATCGCCAATGCAAGCTATCTGGGATCTTATGGTAATGCGGCAAATACAGTCGTATTCCCACTGACGGTCGTGTCTCTGGCTATTGCAGTCATGATCGGTGATGGATGCTGTGCTTTCGTCAGTATCAGTCTGGGTGCCGGCAAAAAGGAGGACGCCCACAGAAGCATCGGCAGCGCCGTTATCCTATGTATCATCTGTAGTGTCATCCTGACTGCTGTATATCTTATCTTTCGGGAACCGATCCTGACCATGTTCGGTGGACGTGTCAATGAAGAAACTTTCAGCCAGGCCAGGGAATACTTCTTCTGGATTACGGTAGGTATTCCGTTCTATATGTTCGGTCAGGCCATGAATCCTATTATTCGTTCCGATGGAAGTCCCAAATTCGCTATGATTTCTACACTGGCAGGTGCATGCGCCAACATTATCCTGGACCCAATATTCATCTTTATCTTCAAATGGGGAATGATGGGTGCTGCAGTGGCAACCATCACAGGGCAGATTCTGACTGCTATTCTTGCCATCTGGTATCTGTGCCATATGAAAGCAATTCAACTTAAGAAAAACAGTTTTCGTATCCACAGAAAACTCTGTAAAAAATATCTTCCACTAGGAATCTGTAGTTTCTTATCTCAGATCTCGCTGGTTGCTTCCATGGCTGCAGTAAACAATATGATTCAAAAATATGGGGCAATGGACGAAATCTTCGGTCAGGCTGAGTATGCTCAGATTCCAATGGCAGTTGTAGGAATTGTTATGAAATTCTTCCAGATCGTTATCTCAATTGCAGTAGGTATGGCAGCCGGCTGTATCCCTATCGTAGGCTACAACATCGGCGCCAAACGAGATGACCGTGCCAAGAGCCTTTTCTCTCATCTGCTGATTGCTGAAGCCATCGCTGGTGCCGTCGCTACCGTTATTGTCATATGCTTCCCAAGACAATTAATCGGTATCTTCGGAGCATCCAACGAAAGCATCTACTATACCGATTTTGCAGTAAAAGCATTCCGAACCTACCTTTGTATGATGACCCTTGCCACTGTCAACAAAGCAACTTTCATCTACCTGCAGTCCATGGGAAAAGCTATGACTTCCACCATGCTGTCTTTGGTCCGTGAAGTTGTATTCGGTGTAGGTTTTGCATTAATACTTCCGCTTTTCTTTGGTCTGGACGGAGTCCTGTATTCTATGCCGGTATCCGATATCCTTACATTCATCATTTCTCTGATTGTAATTGTATACACATATAAAACACTTAATAAGAAAATCGCACAAGAAAAGGAGACGGTAAAATGAAAAACAGAGTCATTACTATCAGCCGTCAATTCGGCAGCGGCGGAAGAACCATCGGAAGAAAAGTAGCCGAACAATTAGGAATCCCTTGTTATGATCATGAACTTATTGAAAAAATCGCCGAAGAAAGTGGATTTGCAAAAGAATATATCGCAGAACGCGGCGAATATTCTTCCCACGGTGGCTGGTTTGCCAATGCTTTCTCTGACCGAGATTTTTACGGACATTCCACACAAGATGACTTGTGGGCAATTCAGCGAAAAGTCATTTTGAAACTGGCAGAAGAGGGACCTTGCGTCATCGTAGGACGTTGTGCAGATTATATTTTAAGAGACGAGGCCGACTGTCTGAACGTATTTATTCACGCAAGCATTGCCAAACGTGCCGAACGAATCGTTGAGCAATACGGCGAACGTGAAGTTTCTCCTGAAAAACGTCTGAAAGACAAGGATAAACGACGCGCTTCTTACTATCAGTTCTATACAGATCAGAAGTGGGGCGCTATGCAGAATTATCACATTGCATTGGATAGTGGCGTCCTCGGCATCGAGAAATGCGCTGAGATTCTTGCCGGACTGTTTTAGTTTAGGTCTACCCTCCGCCAGAGGAAGCTTCTACCAGTCGTTTCCTCTGGATATATGATACCCTGTAAAAGAAGCGAAGAGATATTCCCGCACAAATCTCTTCGCCTCTTTTCTTTCTACCTCAGATTTTCATAGGATTAACATGGACCATGATATGCTTGATCTTCGGAAATTTTCGTTCTATATCATGGTGAACTTCTTCCGCTATATCATGCGCCTTTTGTAATGGCAAAGAACCATCCAGCGCAATCTCAATATCCACATATATTTTATTTCCAAATATACGTGTCTGGAGCAAGTCGATTCCTTCTACTGCTTCATTCTCCATCACGCAGTCAGATATCTGCTTTTCCGTCTCGTCATCACAAGAATGATCCACCATCTTATCCACTGCATCCCTGAAAATGTCATATGCTGCTTTTATGATAAATACAAAGATAACCAGACTGGCAATAGAATCCATGATTGGGAATCCCAGCCTTGCTCCTGCGATACCGATCAATGCTCCAACAGAAGAAAATGCATCCGAACGGTGATGCCATGCATCTGCCATCAGTGCACTGGAATCGATTCTTCTGGCATTAATCTTCGTGTACCAGAACATAGCTTCCTTACTGACAATGGATACAATTGCCGCAATCAGCGCCAGCATTCCCGGAATCTGCAATTCATTATAGTTACCAGACAAAATGTTTTTCAATGCTTCCATCCCTATGCCAAGTCCGGTAATAAAGAGAACCATCGCTAAGACAATCGCCGCCACACATTCCAGCCGTTCATGGCCATAAGGATGGTTTTTATCGGATTCTTTCGACGCAAGCCGAATTCCAATAATCACAACAATCGTGCTGAACACATCCGAAGCCGAATGAACCGCATCACTGATCATCGCATTGGAATGAGCGATAATTCCTGCAAGAAGCTTTCCTAGCGCAAGCGCAATATTCCCTACGATCGACACCATCGAGACCCTGTTTGCGACCTTTTGGAATTCATCATTCGTTATTCTGTTTTCTTCCATATTAGTTACCTCCCAAACGTAAGATAGCTCTATGGCACTAAATATATTGTGGGGATTTTTATGATATGCTTCACAAAAAAAGAATAAACAACACCCACGAATCAGTATTAGCAACTACTGTCCCGTGGATGTTACTTCCACTGTCACTTACGAAAACTGCCACCGGCAGCTTACGGAATCTGCCAGTGGCAACTTACTTCAGATGCCCGGCAATTTCTGCGACCCGACTCCATGACATCCTGTCACGGTCTGCTCAGTTTGTACTGTAGATCTATATGCAGTGCAAAGAGTGTATTAAATGTAACACAAAAATTGCCATTTAGCAATAAAATTTTTATTTACTTGCAGTGTTGCCTGTTACAAGTAAAAAATGCAGAAAGACCTGCTGTGATCGGAACCGAAAGGATAACCGCCATACTTCCCGTTAAGCTGTGTATCAATTCAATCGCCACATAATCAGAGCTTAAGATCTGATTAAACTGTGCTCCATATGCAATCATTACCAGAAGTGCCGTAATGCTACTTCCGGCAAATGCCAAAATTAAAGTCTCACACATAGTTCCTATCATATCCTGTCCGATAGAAATTCCTGAACGGAATACTTCTGTCATATACATTTCCGGATGAATTTCCTTCATTTCAAACAAAGCTGAAGCTACTGACATGGTCATGTCCATCACCGCTCCCAACGATGCAATCAGAATTCCGGTAAATAAGGTCTGTCCAACCTTAAGACCCGTTGCACCCTGAACAATAATCAATTCCTCTGCTTCCTCCAGATTAAATCCACTCAGATGCAGAATCCCAGAAAATATATAATAGAAAACAGCTGCTAATATAACTCCTGCCATAGTCGCTGTAATTGCGGTAAATGTCTTCTCACTAAATCCGTTGAGCAATAACATAGAAAATACTGCAATTAAGAATGCACAGATGATTCCCATCCCGATAGGTGACCATCCATGATAAACAGCCGGTAACAGAAAATCAATAATCAGGAAAAGTGCAAAGCAAAGACCAATCATACTCTTTACTCCTTTTCTTCCTCCGACCAAGATCATAAACACGGCAAACATTACCAATATCATGGAAATACCCACCGTCCTGTCATAATTAAATACGGTATAATATGGTTCCAGACCTTCTGAAGCATCCACCTTGATAATCAATCTTTGTCCCACACCTGTGGCAATGTTATGAGTTGCGCTCAATTCATTCTTAACTTCAATCTCCTGTCCTTTAAGGCTTCCGCTCTTCATGACAACTTTTAAGGTCTGTACACCACGATACCTGTTGCTTCCTTCCTCCTGACTTAACTCTTCTGCCAGAATCCGGGTCACAACTCCTCGTTCGTAAGTAGAAGACTCAGAAGTATACATAATATATTCCACTGGGAACCATCGGTTCAGCACCAGTGTCATGATGACAATAACTGTCATCATGGTAATGACCAATAGATCCGCTTTTTTATTCTGTATCTTTCCCTGTAATATCTTCTGCCCGTTCACTTCTTGTTTCCTGCTTTCTTTGTATTTTATCGAATACTGCGTCTGCGAAGAACAACTACGGCTGCTCCTGCTGCTAACAGCATAAACACGCCAAATAACACAAGCGGTGCCTCGTCGCCGGTCTTCACAGTTGTTTCCTTAGATGACTGACTGGTTCCTGCCGTTGCCAAACCATTTCCCTTTCCATTGTTGTCTGTCTGTCCATTCCCTGAACCCGTACCCGAAATCTGTCCTGGGTTCTCATCTGGATTTTCACTTGGGTTTTCATCTGGATTCTGACCTGGATTTTCATCAGTATTCTTAACAACTTCTACAAGCTGTTCCGCACTAGCCGTCTTTCCATATGTATCTGTCACATCATATACAATACGATAATTTCCAGTCTTGGATGTGTCTACATACTGTACTTGCTCACCTGTATCTGCATTATAAACGGTTACATGTACAAGCTCTGTAATATCATTTCCTTCATAGTCCTGTGCGCTGACACCCGTCATCGGATTGAATGCTTTTCCATCCTGTATATTGTAATAAGATGTATATCTCTCAGAACCATTGTCATGATTGCCCACATTGGTTGCCAGTGGAATCAAGCGCATTGCATCCGGAGAGAGGAATCCTTCATATTCAGTATCGCTATCTCTGGAATTCACCTGATCTCCTGCACTTAACAGGAAACTCGTCTGCGGAAATGCCTGCAATGATCTGCTCATGGTATTCTGCCAGTTTGTAGTATCAGCTGCTGAATTGCCACTTGCTCCGATCTGCGGATCTCCTGCAAACAAGAAACTGAATTCCTGATCCTGTCCCAATGCCTGTGTGGTAAATGAGTAAGTGTCAGACCACTTTTCATCATTTCCTACTCTATACAGATAGGTTGTGTTTTCTTTCAAATCTGTCATGGTAGCCTTGCAACTCTTAAGACCGTTTACTGCACTATCAGTTTGTGTAGCTGTATAGCTTACTGCATCTGCCGGGAATTCATTCCCTTCGACCCATCCCTCTGGTTTTGTCGCCACCTGCACATATGCCTCTTTATCAGAGCTTGCCATCCAGGTAATATTTCTCTGTGTTTCGTCACTTCCAATATTCAGAGAGATATATTTGACTTCTTTCTCCGGCACTGCTGTACCAAATGTCAGAGACTGAAAATCAAGATAAACATCAGAACTCGATGGTCTTCCGTTGTGAAGTTCTACAGACACCACATTTCCTGTTCCTTTCAGATTCAAAGCCGCAATCTCTGTGAAATTAATTTCTCCTGTCTTCGGAGCACTTGCATTTGAGCCTCCATATCCATTTTCATCAAAGGAACCATCATCATATCCTGCAATCCTTACTCCATTAATGTAAACGGTTACAGCATCATCATAAAGAAGACTTCCCGTGACGGACTGTACGATTGTCGGATCTTCCAGATCAAATGTTTTGCGGAAATAGTAGACTGGAATATCATTCGAAGTTCCCTCAATGTATTGGTTTAACAAAGTCTTAGGAGTACAGCCGCCACCAAAGTCCGCAATCACACCATTCTTGGCACCAAAACTGCCTGCCGCCGTCTTCCATGTTTCCGTCACCGTCTCGCTGGTCTTCCAGCCATCAGCCGGTGCCTGATTGTCATCTCTGTACTGCCACTGCGTATTGGCATCTACAATTGTGATATTGTCTGTATCCTCTTCTGCACGAACAGCTCCAGATTGCCCCGGAAAGGATAAGCCTGCTGTGACAATAAGAGCCAGGGCAATCAATACGCTGGCAATTCTTTTCTTTTTTCTCATTATCTTTTTCATCCTCCTTGTAATAATAGATTCAGAAAAAATATACTGTAACAATGTAAAATCTTATTTCTCTTTTGTAAAAATCTTTGTAATATTTGAGTTAAATATTTCATATCAAATAAACCAGCATATCGAAAAAAGCGCAGAGATTGTACTAAAAATCTCTGCGCCTTGTAATACAAAAAATCCGTAAGCATCTGCCTACGGATTATAAAAAACTCCCCGAGTTGGGCTCGAACCAACAACCCCACGGTTAACAGCCGTGTGCTCTACCATTGAGCTATCGAGGATTACTACTTTTCTAGTATAACTCTCCCCAATCTATTTTGCAAGAATTTTTATTACCATATTTTCAATATTTTTGAGAATACGGGCGCTCACCAAGCGCCCGTCATTTTTATCTATTATTATTCAAAAAAGCATTCTGCATTCATCCAGTCTCGCTTAAAATTATTGATATAATGCTCTGTTAATGGATTCGGTGAAGTAAAGGTATCTTCAAAAACATGATATGGAAGTGTAAGGCAATCTGCTCCTGCCATAAAGTAGTCGACAATTTCCTGTGATTTTTCTATAGATGCAGCTAAAATCTTTGTATCTATATTTAATTTTTTATATACCGTTGATATTTGCGAAAGTGTATCGACACCTTTATACCCTATGATATCATTTTGTCCTGTGTATGGCGCAACATATGTGGCTCCGGCCTGTGCACACAGAACGGCTTCTGCGGCAGTCAATATCGCAGTTGCACATGTTTTAATTCCCAGCTCACTTAACCTTGCAATTGCTTCTACTCCATGGTAATTAGCAGGAATCTTTACGACCATATTATCTCCTGCAGAATTAATACGCTTCCCATCTGCGACCATATCTTCAACTGTTTCCCCAACAACCTGACCAAATACTGGCATATCAGGGAGTAATTCTGTGATCGCTTTAAGTATTTTTATACCATCTTTTCCTTCTTTTGAAATAATCGAAGGATTCGTTGTAACTCCCTCGATAAGATTTTTATTTTTTAGAATTTCTAATTCCTTTATATTTGCTGTATCTGCTAATAATCTCATAATAAACCTCCTAAAATAATCCTTTACAACAAAAAACCTATAGGTCAATATCCAACTCTCCGAGTTGGGCTCGAACCAACAACCCCATGGTTAACAGCCGTGTGCTCTATATCTTTTATAACACTCCGCAATCTATTTTGCAAGGGCTTTTTTATTTTTTACAAATATTTATTTCAACTCTAAAATTGGAGAGATACGCCCTTTAAGCACTACGACAACTTAAAGGGCATATCAATATATCTGCAGATCATTAACGGATTGTTATACTCCACTGATTGCAATAAGTCTCACCAGTTCCCAGACGTACCAGATCACTCTTATTGCTGAACTCTTCTACCACATCTTGTCTGGATGGAAGGGAAGTCCATGGTTCAATACAAATATAGGGCGCTTCGGTTTTCGGCGCATGCCAGAATCCTAGATAAGACATCTTAGGATAAGATACCGTAACACTTCTTGTTCCTTTGTCCGATTTTAATGTCACTTCCCCCGGCATATTCTGAAGAACAATAGCATCATCATCGAACATATCATGTCTCATTCTTATCTTCTGCCCATCTTCTAATGGAAATTCTTTATTGATTCCATTCAGGAAACAAGTTTCTGTATGACCAACCCTGTCCGGGCAACCTTTTCCCGAAAACTCCAGATAATAATCTGAAAATTCCAGGCCATCTTCCAGCGGTACCTTGAATCCGGGATGTCCGCCGATTCCAAAATACATCATCTTATCTGAATTGTTCCGAACCTGATATCCTATCTTAATCTGATTTTCATCTAGTTCATAACTCACGCGCAAAACAAAATGATACGGATAGGACTCATATGTTTCTTCTGTATCCTCCAGTTCCATAACGATTCTTTCTCGGTCATGCTCTACTACCCGATACGGAAGGCTTCTTGCGAATCCGTGAATCCCCATGCAGTATTCTTTTCCATTAAGAGTGTACTTTCCTTCTGTAAATCTTCCTACAAAAGGGAACAGAATCGGAGCTCTTTCCGGCCAGTATTTCTGATCTCCACTCCAGAGATACTCAACGCCATCTTTTGAGACAGACTGCATCTCTGCACCGGTAGCAGCTATCTTAACCGTCATGCATCGATTACTAATCTCATAATTCACGTTCATTCCTCCCACTATTCTGCATCCGGATATTCGGTACACAGCAGACGATATGCCGGCTCATCTTCTTCGATCGTCGGAAATCTTCCCATTCTCTCATAGAAGAAGTTATCATTCTCATCGTCATTGCACATAGATACTTCACCGAGAAGAACGGATCCACCGGTCTGCGGAACCACAAAATCATGGAACAGATAAGGTGTGATCGTAATACTCTCGCCTGGTTTCAGAAGTACCTTTGTTCCTGCAGGAACAGTTTCTTTTTTACCATCTTTATAGATCTCAACATCTGTATCCAGTTTTTCCATCTCCGGTGTTCCATTGTATACAGTAATGTAGATATCATTTCCACCACGATTGATGATGTCCTCCATCTTGGACACATGATAATGCAACGGCGCTGTCTGTCCTTCATATAACATCAAAAGCTTCTCTGCGTATGTTTTCGGATACTTCTCAGGCATCTTCTGATTGCCGTTACGAATCGTAAGAAGCGCAAATCCAACTTCATCGAACTTGCCAAGTCCATAATCGGTAATGTCCCACCCCAGTTTATTGTCACGGATCTCATCATATTCATGTCCTATGCTGTTCCATTCTTCTGCTGTCCACTTTGCAAATGGAGGGATCTCAAATCTGTGCTCATTGATCAACTGCTCCATGTCTTTAATAACCTGATTAATTCTTGAACGTTTCATATTATTTCCTCCAAACATTTTATTCTTTTTAAAATTTACTATAAAAAACGAACAGCAAGACACTTTCATGCATGAAGCATTCAAAAGAGCCCCGCTGTTCTACATTATCACTTTTACACCTTGTATTCTGATAATATAATCTCAGGCCTATCAGCCTGCTTCTTTTTAATTAGTTCCGCATTTGTGACAAAGTTCAAAAGAGCATCTATGACTGCAGTTTCATTCAAATGCGCAAAACCTTTATAATAATTAAAAGGTTCTTCTGTTCCTGCCGAAATCAGTACGTAATCTGCAAGATTCGCTACTGGTGAATTTGCATAAGCAGTAATCGCAATCGCTTTTAATCCTTTTTCCTTTCCAAGCTCCAATCCCTGAATCACTTGCTTGGATGTACCTGATTGAGAAATTGCAACCAATATATCATCTGAATCAGCCAAATTTACATTATTCAAAAAATATTCTGCGGCAACATTATATGTGCTTTTAATTCCTAATCTTCCAAGACGGAATCCCATATACTGAGTTAATGGACATGTATTTCCTACGGCCAGAAGATGCGCCTGCTTACATGACTTCAATAGATTCACGCAATTCCACATGACATCGGCATCTATCCTTCGCCCTATTGCGATAATATTCTCCGCATATTCCCGAAATTGCTTTTCCACTTCATCATGCGTCTGTACGCGATTAACCGTCTCATACTGCTGTCTTCCCAGATCCTTCGCCAGCGTAATACGGAATTCATAAAATCCAGTATATCCTATATGGTGACACATCCTTACAACCGTTGCATCACTCACACCACTTTGCTTTGCCAGTTCAGACACATTAGAATCCACCGTCTTTTGTGGATTTTTTAAGACAAAATCCGCTACTTTTTTTTCGGCTGAAAAAATGCAGTTATAGTTCTCTTTTATTACCTCGAGAACCCCCTTATTCAGCATACTCTCTTTTTTCACTTTGACACCTTTCCTTGAAGGGAGAGCCCAAAAGGCTTAGTATAAAGAAGCTTTTCCAATTGTCTGGAAGAGTTCTAATTTATGTTTTGCACACTCTTTCATAGCTTCCATACATTGAGGCTCAATTACATTTGGCTCTCTTACCCCTTCATCTTTTAATACTTCTCTCATTTTCTGGAAATATGCAACCTTGATATCAGAAGAAATATTAATCTTATTGATTCCAAGTGTTACAGATTCTCCAATTTCTTTGTCCGGATTGTTCGATCCACCATGAAGAACCAATGGAATATCCACTTTTGCTTCAATTTCTTTCAAGATATCCAGTTTAAGTTCTGGTTTCATTCCTGCTGGATATAAACCATGACATGTTCCAATTGCAACAGCAAGTGTATCTACGCCTGTCTCTGCAACGAATTTTGCTGCATCGTCTGGATTTGTGTAAATGATTTTTGCTGTTCCGCCTTCGAAATCTGCCGGATCAGTAGATCCGATAGTTCCAAGTTCTGCCTCAACAGATACATTTGCAGGATGTGCTGCTTCTACTACTTTCTTAGCACCTGCAATATTTTCTTCAAAAGGAAGCTCTGCACCATCAAACATTACAGATGTAAATCCTGACTGGATCGCATAAATGATTGTTCCAAAATCACTGCAGTGATCCAGATGAATACATACTGGCACTGGTGACTTATATGCTCTTTCCTTAATAGCTAAAACCATTTCTGGTCCAGTAAAGCTTAATTCATCTGGATGAATCTCAATGATAACCGGTGAATTAGTTTCCTCGCAAACATCCATAATTCCCAAAAACATTGAGTAATCGGAAATATTAAATGCCGGAATCGCAAATTTGTTCTCTTTTGCTACTGCCAAGATGTCTTTCATATTCATTAACATAATTTAGTCCTCCTCTAGAAATATAATACTATACATTATCACTTTTTTCTATAAAATATTTTTTAGAAACACATTTGTACACCGCCTAAGAATGAATCACCCAATCCAATGGTATATTTAGGTTTATCAATATATTTAGACGGTACTAATGTTACTTCATCCGCATATTTGCTTTCTATGACTTTACTGTAATTCTCGATCCCCTTCGGGCTCAGTTCAAAGGTAAGAACTTCTCCAATCTGTTCCTTCGTACCATAGCTTCCGTTCTGTGCCTTCGCAGTAGCCAACATATTTCCATACATCAGCCCTTTCTCAATATCTGCTTTCAGTTTTTCACCTACATACATAGAATAATCTTTAGTATGAATGATAATACCCTTACGAATACCAAATTTTTCCCGAATAAATTTTGCACCTTCAACACAGGAAATAATATCACTAATATCTACATCAAAATCATACATTTCTTTTAATGTATATTTCAGTTCTTCTTCATTCAGGCTGACAATATCCACACAAGAGCATACCGTCTCCAAACAAAGCTTTCTCACTGAAATATCATGGAAGTGTGCATCTTCAAAGAATACTATGCCTTCCGGATTATTTTCTCGATATTTCATGACATGCTGTCCTGCAAAATCCAAATGTTCCTTCAAAACTTCCGGATCTAAAAGCGCATTAAAGCTGGACAATACATTACTGCTTACATGTTCTGCATTTTCTTCAACCCATTTAAAATAAGGTTTATAAAACGGAACATATTCATTCACCGTAATCTTTGTTAAAATCAATCGGTTCGAGCAAGGAATCTCTGCTTCTTGATCGCCCAGACAAATTATATCGCCTTTTTTAAACTGTATAATACAGTGTATTTCCTGATCCTGAGTCTGGACAATTCCATCCGTATGTACCAATTCTCCCGTTTCAGAAACTGTATAAACATATGGAGACTCTAACAACTTACATACCTCTTTGGAGTCATCTGTAAGATGCACAACAGACGGACACCCCACCTGAGCAAGTGCCAAAGCAGCCTGAACTGCCGTTCCGCCCATTCCATACTGTGCAGAAAAACACTCTTCCAAGAGTTTTGTATTCTCTATGTCTGCTTCTCCGCCTATTCCTCGGGTACAATAATACACGATTGTCTGGAGCAATTCTTCCATAGTGTGAACCTTTTCCGGAACCTCCATCTGTGAAAGATCGCCATCTGGAAGGTATTCTGCAAGCAATTCATTCAATCTTTCAACCTGAAAATCGCACAAAATATCTAAGTTGCTGGTATAGCCCATTGCTGTATAACGCTTCTCAGACACGCGCTTTTCCACTGTCTCATCCATTGTCTCATATGCCTGCCTGTATTTTTGTTCAATCTGTAATACATTCATCACTATTGAAATCCTCCTAATATCATCTGTCTTAACTCTTTACTGATCCTGCCGTCATACCAGCGATAAAGTATCTCTGGAAGAATAAGAATAATACAAGTATCGGTAATGATCCAAGTACACTCATTGCCATCATCTGATTCCATTCATATGAATGCTGTCCCATCAATAAATTGATACCTACCGGAACCGTACGCATTTCATTCGTCTTTGTCAATGCCAGAGCAAACAAATATTCATTCCATGCCTGCATGAACGTATACATTCCTACTGATACCAGACCAGGAACAGCTGTAGGAACCAAAATCTTCCATAACGCCTTCCAACGAGAACCGCCATCGATCATAACAGCTTCATCCAATTCTTTTGGAAGAGTATTCAGATATCCTGTTGTCATTAAAATACAATATGGAAGCGTAAATACCAAATATGTCAGAACAAGTGCTGCATATGTGTTGTATAATTTTAAACTTACGATCAAGCTCAAATACGGAATCAGCAAAGTAATCGGCGGTACAGCCTGTACAGCAACAATAACTGTATTGATAACACCCTTTCCTCTAAAGTCAAAACGGCTAAATGCATAAGATGCCATAATTCCAATAATAAGAGTAATCACTACTACCAGTCCAGCTATAATGTAACTATTAATAAAAAACCTTACCTGTTCCGGGTTTGTAAAGATTGCTTTATAAGCATCCAAACTAAAATTTTCAGAAATCCATGTCGGCGGCCACGCAAAAATCTCCGCATTAGGCTTAAATGAGTTCAAGAACATCCAGACAATCGGAAAAACCGCCCACAAAGTACCAATGATCAATACTATGATAACTAAAATCTGAACTGAAATTTTTTTCTTTCCTATCATACTTTAATCCTCCGATCTTTGTTGTCTGACATAGAAGATTCCAATAATCGTACATACAATAAGAAGAATTACGGCTGCAGACGATGCCATTGAATACTGATATTTCGTAAAGCCCTGTTTGTATATATATGTACTAATTGTCTCGGTTGCATTGACCGGTCCGCCTCCTGTAGTCATCCAAATCAAAGCAAATTGCTGCAATGTCCAAACAAAATCTAACATCAGAAGACTGACAAGAATTGGTTTTAGTTGAGGAATTGTAATTCTGAAAAATGTCTGAATAGCATTCGCGCCATCCAATGCGGATGCCTCATATAAATCTCCTGAAATTCCCTGTAATCCTGCCAAAATACTAATCATATAGAAAGGATATCCCGACCAAATATTAATCACTGTAACCGCTTTAAGCGCAATATCTCTCGTTGCCAGGAACGATACGTTTTTATCAACTATGTGCATAGATGTAATAAGATAGTTGATTACACCATTCGGATCTAACATCATTCTCCAGAGAATTGCGATAACAGATGCTGTAAACATCCATGGCAAAGCATAGATTACTCGGAAAATACCTTTTACTCTAACACCAAGGTATCTTGTATTCAATACCATTGCAAATAACATACCAATTAAAAGATGTGCTACAATGCTGACGATAACAAAGAAAAGCGTATTCCTTATTGCGACCAGGAATGTTGGGTCCGTCAGTACTGCTTTATAGTTCTGCAATCCAACAAAAACAGGATTCTTATTAACAATCACATTATCGAAGAAGGAATATCCGATAACCATGATAATAGGTACAACCAGCAGAACAATCATTAATGCAACTGTTGGTAAAAGATATAAATATGGTGTTGCCTGTTTCCTCAAAACATCCTTTTTGCTTCCTGCCGGCCTTGTCATTACTTTATTCCCCTTTGCCAATCATCCCACCTCCTTCATTTTTTGAGAAATATAGGCTGCGCGAATATACGCGCAGCCTATATTCTTTAACTCTTTACCTTATAGTTCTGTCCGATTTTTATTCAAAAGCAGGTGCCCAGCTTTCCTGTGCTGCACTCAACATATCTGCTGCAGATGCTATATCTCCATCCAGATATAATACAAGCTGCTCATTGAAGCTTCTCATCAAATCTTCAGATGTAGGAGCACCTGTGAATTCGTTGATAGCATAACCTGTCTGGAAGTTATCGTATGCTTTCAGGAATAATTCATCGTTTTCAGAATAATCAGGCTCTGCAGTTGCATTTCCTGGGAAAGCGTTTGCAAGCTGAGCTAATTTAGCATTTACTTCTGGGCTCATAAGATATTCTACAAACTGCCATGCTTCTTCTTTGTTCTCGCAGTTTTCTGCAATACCGATACCCCAGTTAGCAACGTCCATTCCGCTTTCGCCTTCATAACCATCCATTACAGGCATCTTAGCATAGTCAAAGTTAAGGTCTGGACTTTCTTCTTTGATCAGTGTCAAGTGAGCAATTGCATCTACCATGAATGCAAGACGTCCGTTCTCGAACTCGTTAACCATATCCTGCTCTTTCATAGCTTCAGCACCATCAGAGAGGTATCCGTTGTCTTTCATTTCTTTTACGAAATCAACAACTTTCTCAAGATTTTCATTACCTTCAAGGTTCGGTTTTCCATCTTCTAACATAGCTCCGCCTGATGCCCACAGCCATGTCATGAACTGATTCTGAATACCGTTAGGAGCTTCAGAAGATAATGGAATTGCAAATGCAGTTGCATCTGTATTAGATACGATCTTATCACATGCATCCAAGAACTCTGACCATGTTGTTGGAACCTCAGAAACCCCAGCTTCCTCAAGGATGTCCATATTTACATATAATGGATATGCAAAGTTAACAACTGGAATCATGTATGTACTTCCATCTACCTGAATCTGATCTGATAACTGGCTGTCATCATAGCCTGCATCTGTCATCAAATCTGTCAAGTTTGCGATAGACTCCTGTTTTGCAAAATCATATACCCAAGATCCATCAAGACCAACTACATCAGCCATTGTTCCTGCTGCTGCACCAGCCGCGATCTGAGTCTTAGTATCTGCATAAGGATTGCTCAGAAGTTCAATGTTGATTCCTGTTTCCTCTGTGAAGTCATCACAGATCTCCTGAAGTGCTCCATCCGGAAGCTCTACGCCCCACCACTGTTGGAATTCAAGTGTAACGCCATCTCCGCTGTCTCCACTAGCTTCTTCTGAATCTCCGCTGCTGCTAGATCCACAAGCTGCTAATGAAAGTACCATTGCGCCAACCAGACCAACTGAAAGCATTTTCTTCATGATTGTTCTCTTTTTCATTAATAGTTCCTCCTTTAAATGAAATTTTATTTCAGCATTTTGTGAAAAAAATTTTTAAGGCAAATTTCCGAATATCACATATGGATGGATTTTTATGTCTATATTCGCTAATTTATCCTTATTTTTCTTCCACTTTTTATGCTGTTTTAATTATATTATAAAATATTTTTTCATATTGTCAATATGTATTATTGCTAAATTTAAATTATGTGTAAGAAATTTTATTTTTTCGTTAATTATTTCACTTATTACTGACGCGTCATGAAAATACATTTCTTACACATTAACATAAAAAGGGTCACAGCATTTAGTAATAGCTTTCCCAAATACTGTAACCCTTTTTCTCTCTTACTCCATAATTTCTTCTGGTGATGGAATAGAAGTCTGAGCTCCCTTTCTGGTTACTGCAATAGATGCCACCTTTTGTCCGAACACAATAGCCTCTCCACAGGTTTTTCCCTGACTTAGCGCCAAAGCAAATGCTGCAGTAAAACAGTCTCCTGCTGCAGTTGTATCTACTGCCTCTACCTTACATGCCGGATAATACTCTTCCGTTCCTTCTGCCACAAACAAGCACCCTTCGCTCCCAAGTGTAACCAATACATTTTTTACACCCTTTTTTAACATAGAACAGGCGCCTTCCTGAATTGCCTCTATCCCCTCAAGCGGCCTGCCTACCAATATAGAAAGCTCTGTTTCATTCGGCTTAATATAATCAATTCCTTTCCAGAAACTATCCGGAAGATCAGGAACTGCCGGAGCTGGATCCAAAATAACCGTCTTGCCAAGCTTTATTGCCATTTCTTTTACATATCTCACAGTCTCCAGAGGTATCTCCAACTGCATAATAATAATATCTGCCTTTTGAATTACATCCTCATTCTTCTGAATTAGTTCTTTTGTTACATCTGCGTTCGTACCTGCGATAATGATAATGGAATTCTCCCCACTATCTTCTACCGCTATAAATGCCTGTCCTGTTGTCCCTCCTTTAATCTCTGATATACCGGAAACATCCACTCCGACACTTTTCAGATTATTGACAAGAACTTTCCCTGGAGCGTCATCTCCCACTGCACCAATCATTTTAACTTTTCCAAGAAGCTTACCAACTGCGTACGCCTGATTCGCTCCTTTTCCTCCCGGGATCTGAGTTACACTCGTTCCGGCAAGTGTTTCCCCCGCTTTTGGCATTTGAGGAACCTCTATAACTGTGTCCAGGTTCAAACTTCCAACCACTACAATATTCTTCACTTGTTCTTCTCCCTTTTATTTTTAATATTTTGTACAAATTTCATCTCTGTAAATGTTTATCGTCTACTACATGTTCTGTAAAAACAGTATCATTTTAGACATTTTAAATCAACTAGCTATTATAACAAAACATTTTGAATGATAATAATCTTTTTTACATATGAAAAAAGACAGTCAAACTGACTGTCTTAAACTTATA